>JACBOA010000001.1:0-300000 GCA_013403005.1 Methanobacteriaceae archaeon
ATTGAAAAACGCATCATATATGGCATGGAAGAAGATATTGACTCTAGTTTCATCTCTACTTTTTACATAGAACGAGAGAATTTGACTTTAAGGCAAGATAACAATAGATTAACAAGAAAAACATTAGTTTATTCCAAAAAAGATGAATGGCTCCAACATCATGCCACACTACAAATGACAGACCACAACTTCGTACGAACACACAATTCCCTGAAAAAACCTTGTAAAACACAAGTAAATGGTAAAGTGTGGAGAAAATATCAAAAAAGAACACCTATGATGTCCGTAGGAATCACAGACCACATCTGGACCTTGGAAGAACTACTAACATTCCCATACCACAAAAACATCAACACATAAAAGGGTCAACACCGATCTTTGCAGTGTCAATTTTAATAATCATCCTTCTATTCATATTCGCCTTACCTGCTCTATTGGGGGTTATAATTGATGGTGCCTATGGGTTATTCCCAGTTTTAACCATAATTGGAGTCTTAGTGAGTTTCATTTTCTGGCTGGCTGTACCGACAATTTTCATATTTGCCAATCAGTCCATAGTGGTAGGTGAAAAATCAATAATAGGATCATTAAAAGAAAGCTTTAGACTCCTAAGAGAAAACATAGCCGACGTCATTGTGGTGCTTATTATAAATTTAGTACTATTAATATGCGTAATGGCACTTTTAGGCTTTATAAATCTTATTTTAAGTATAATACCTATATTGGGCTCAATTTTAGGCATAATTTTAAATATTATAGTTTATACTTTGCTATATCCCTACTTTGCACTGGTTCTCACTTATGTGTACATGGATAAAAATGAAATAATCTATAGCGACCCAGAAAACTTTGATTAAATAATTATCAATTTTTAAACAATTATTTTTTTTTATAATTTTTCACTTGAGCCGTTTTTTTATAAATAATGCGTAGTTGGGTATTTATGGAAAAATTAAAACAAAAAATCATAAATTTTTACCTAGCCATGTGAAAAGCCTATTCCTGTTTAAATTCTTCTACAGATTTGGCAGTAATGCCATTTTTTAGAGTTAGGGGTATAGTTACAGATTCAGAACCCGTACCAAAACCGTGACTGATCATGGTATGCCTACCTGGCCCTCCAGCCACCACTAGAACCACATCCGAGGGAGAACGGGTTATATGGACTTCATCCCCATTTATCCACTTTTCATCCAACTTCCGACCCCCACGATCTCCCAGTTGCAGGGGTAGGTGTGATTTTTCATGAATATATGTTTGAACATCTTTTTTAGACCATCCATCCCTATTTATGGTTGCAGCATGCTCAGGGCTCATGATAACCAGGATTTCACCAGGAACGTGGCTGTTGTTAGAACCTGCAGTGGTTGCAGTATGTATTATGGTATCCAGTAGGTCCTCTGCAGATTTACTGCGATGGTCATTAACATTATGGGGAGATTCAGCAGCCATCATGGTTACAGTACTCTCACTCTTTTTATAGCCTCTTTCTATTTGCAAGGGGGTCCATGGATTTTTTTCTTCGTCTTCAGCAAAAGAGTAACTGTATTTGGCTGGAGAACCATGGGTGGCATGGTCACCAACCCCGGGAATGGCTCCGGCGATGTTAATAAGACAAAGTCGAATGGCTCGGCCAATGGTTGAATTTGCAATGTTGCTGGGACCTAAACACCCAGTACCACTATTAATTCCAAGTTCTCTAGCTATGGGGCCGTTTATTATAGTGCAAATAGATACGGGGTGGGTGGTGGCGTTAACACCAGCCAAGTTGAACTTTTCATGAGAAATAGCCTTTACAGCATGTTGGAGCACTGGTTGGAATGAAGGGAGACATCCGGCCATAACAGAATTAATTGCAATCTTTAAAGGGGTGGCATGGCCCATTTTAGGGGGAAGAACACCTATAACGTCTTGATCTTCACAATCAGAAAACTTAAGGAAACGATCCACCCGTTCTCTGGTAGGTGGTATTATGGGCAGGCCGTCGGTTAACCTGCGCTGATAAAAATCATGGCTAAGCTTCTCGGGGTCAGGATCTATGAAAAATTCCATGTCGCTTTCCTGAACTTTACAAAGACGATCTTCATCTGATTTAGTTATATCCTTGGGCGCTGTATCACATCTATCATTCAATAAATCGTCGATGAGACAGCCACAGGATTCTGTACCTGTTTTTTTGCCATATTTTTTTGCCATACTTGATCATTTAAATTTTGTCAGTGTTACTTCACGCTGATTTTCTGTGAAATATCCTGAATTTATGATTTTTAGGGTATTTGTAGGAGATAAAGGAGGTTTGGAACTATTTTCAGGGTTTTGTCTTCTACTTCATCACGGGTAAGTCCGGCCAGGGGGTGTTCAATTTCCAGAATTCTCAAATCTCTCATCCCATGTGATTCAGCCAGTTGTCTGGCGAAGGGTGCGAAATGATCCGAGCAGATGGATATGGTGGGAGTTCCATACTCTTCCAGGCGAATAGCGTCCAGTATAACCCAGCTAGTGCATGATCCACAATCTCCTAGGGCTAAAATTGCCACTTCTGAAGACGCAGCACTTTGGATTTGTTCCTCAGTTGCTGGTGCTCCAGCAGCTTTCCTCACCCACATAAATTCCCGTTTTCCCATGGATTCAGAAAGTACTTTTAGAATGATTTCTGCTCCGGGTTTGGTGTTATCCACCAGAGAAACCCTGTTAAAATCATAGGGGAATGAATTCAAATTTATTTTTGTTTTTTCTACTTCTCCCAGGGGGTTTAGAACTTCCCTTTCTGTGAGTTTCACTCTCAAAAAAACAATCCTCCAAGTTATAACTTATAACCCTAATTTATAACCCTAATTCAGGTTTAATATGATTCTCAATGAGTTTATTAATAATGGTGAATATATTAATTTCGGGATGTTGAGGGTGTGAATTCATTTAATATGTCTGTTCTTGAATTCTTACCTTCACCTTAACGCCCTAAATATCATTTGAACCTGATTAACTTAAATATTCCTGACTTAAATATTCTGATGATGGGGTTTTATAGGATTAAATTTAAATTAAGGTGTTTTTAAGCTTCTCTTCTAAATCTTTTAATAACAAAATCCTTATCAAGGGACAGTACAAATGAAGCTGCTCTGGGGCCTTGTTTTTTCCCAATAATCACCTTATAAATGGCCTGGAACGCTTTCTGTGGTTTCAACCCCAGATCCTTTAGTATGAGGTACATCTCATCATGTAATTCTTGTGAGGTGTGGTCAGATTTCTCCAGAACATCTGCTACCCTAAGGAGGAATGATTGCTGTTTATCATTAATTTCTACTTTGGGCAGTTCTTCCTGCACCTGGAACTTCACAAATTCAGGGGCATATTTATTCAACCAGTTTTCCACATTGGTTAGTCTAGAAGCTAAACGGTCTTTGACTTCAACATCAACATTTTCATAGGACACTCCTTCCATCTCAGCTGGAAGTTGTGAGTTACGTTCCAGTATATCGAAGATCTTTTCCGGGTCACTAGTTATCTGCCGGGCCACGGTAAGGAAACGGTAGGATGCTTGGAAGGGCATGGAATCTCTTAACCTGATCTGGGATACTTCATAGATTTTTTTAAGTTTCTCCATTTCCTTCTCTGATGCAGCTTCCTCCACACCATAGAATATCCTTTCCACCCGATCATACTGATCTATAAAGTCTAAAAACGGCATTCCTGGATGAAAATCCTTATGTTTCAAAGGCTTGCTCCTGAATAAGAAGTAATTCAGAGTTTCCGGTGCACCTATCTCCAGCCATTCTCCAGGGGTGAAGAAAACACCCTTGGACTTGCTCATAGCATCACCCTTCAGGGTGATCCACTCGTAAGGTACTGGATAAGGGGCCTGGTAATTAAATATCTCCTGGGATATGATTTTACTCACATCATAGGAACCGCCACTGGCTGCATGGTCCTTTCCAAAGGGTTCGCAGGTCACACCGAAGATCTTCCAACGGGCAGCCCACTCCACACGCCAGGTTAATTTCCCTTCACCGGATTTGATGTCCATTTCACCCTCATAACCACACTGGCACTTGTAGAAAACAGTGTCTCCCTGGTAGTCATAGGCAGTGGTGGTGTTTACCCGTCCACATTCAGTACATATAGGATTGTAAGGTAGCCAGTCTCCTTTCAGGGGGTGTTCACGGTACTGGTTGAATATTTCCCGGATTCTGGGGGCTCTTTCCAGTGACTTTTTAATGTAGTCATTGTAAACCCCCTCCTGGTACATCTTAAAACCGGAATAGGTTTCAAGTTCTATCCCAAAGAAAGGCAGTGTTTCCAGGAAGGGTTTCTGGAAGTGTTCCACGAAGTTCTCACAGCAACCCTCAGGACAGGGAATCTGGGAGTAAGGAACACCCAAATATTTTTCATAAGATTCAGGGAGAGGATAAGGAACCTTCCGTAGGGGGTCATGGTCATCGGCAATCCATATAGTCTCAGCGTTTTCACCGAGATTTTTCAGGGAGTTACCCACTGCGTTGGCTATGAAAACGTCACAGGAATTTCCTATATGTATAGAGCCAGATATGGAAGTTCCACTGGCTACCACGTGTTGGTCCACGTCCCAGTTAGCAAGATCAGATGCAATTCTCTCAATCCAGTGTTTCAATTTCATTCACCTTCTAAACATAAAAATAAAAAATGGGGGTTTTAACTGTTTAAAATAAATAAAAATGGTGGGATGAATTTTATTTAAATGATATCATTATTCGAATACTTCGGTAGAAGCTTCATCAAGCCATTCATTCACGATTTTGACTGCACAGTAACTTCCGCACATAGTGCAAGTATCAGGGTCTTCTGGGGGTCTGGCATCTCTTATAGCTCTGGCATCAGCAGGGCAGATTGATGCTGCGTACTGAGCTTCCCAGTTAAGCTTTTTACGGGCGTTAGCCATTTCCAGATCCAGTTCACCGTTGTGTATTCCTTTGGCCATATCTCCCACATAGGCTCCGATGCGGCTGGCTATAACTCCCATTTTCACGTCTTCTGGTCCTGGGAGTGCTAAGTGTTCTGCAGGGGTTACATAGCAGATGAAGTCCGCCCCGGCAGCAGCGGACTGTGAGGCACCGATGGATGAGACTATATGGTCATAGGCAGGTGCGATGTCCGTTACTATGGGTCCTAACATGTAGAAGGGAGCACCACGACAGAGTTTTTTCTGGATGGTTACATTGGCCTGGATTTCGTTTAATGGAATGTGGCCTGGGCCTTCCACTATGGTCTGCACACCAGCTTCCCGGGCCCGGTCAATTAACTCACCCAGAATTATCAACTCTTGAACTCCTGCACGGTCGGTGGCATCAGCAATGGCTCCAGCTCTCATTGCGTTGGCCATGGACATCACGAAATCATGCTCTTTGGCAATTTCCAGGATGTAATCGTAATTCTTGTAAAGCGGGTTTTCAGTTTCATTTTCCACCATCCAGGCAGATACTAAAGCACCACCACGACTCACCAGACCACCTTCACGTCCCTGTCTCTTGAGACGTTTAAGGGTTTCCATGTTCACACTGCAGTGAATGGCCATGAAGTCAATACCGTCCTTGGCCTGTTTTTCTATGGCCTTGAACATTACATCTTCATCCATGTAGATGGCAGCGCCTTTCTTGCGGATGGTTTCAATGGCAGCCTGATACACAGGCACACTTCCCACTGGTATGTCAGATATTTCCAGAATTCTTCTTCTGATTTCATCCAGATCTCCGCCCACTGATAGTTCCATCAGTGTGTCAGCATTATTGGCCATGGCAACTCTGGCCTTTTCTTCTTCCATATCAAAATTACAAATATCAGTGGAGGTACCAATGGTGGCGTTAACCTTGGTTCGCAGTCCGGCACCAATACCAACAGCTTTCACTTCCCTTCCGTTATTACTGGGAATAGCAATGGTACCCTGGGCTACAGATTTCCTGATGAATTCAACGTCAACATTTTCTGCTTCTGCAACAGATTTCATTTCATCGGTTATAATCCCTTTTCTTGCATCGTCCATTTGTGTCATAGAATCACCGTATCAGCTTATACTTGTAAATGTACTTGGACTTAGTTTTTCAATTTCTATAAGAATCCATAGAGTATGCATACAGATGTAATAAGTCCCATACTGAATATTGATATTAATCTTAATTTGATTTTATATTTACCATAAAAATAGATATGGTTTTCAGTCCCCTAGAAGCGTTTAAATTTATGGAAATTTGATAATAAATTTAAATAAGATAATAATCTGGTTAAACAAGATCACTGTAGTTAATCAATTCCAAAAAAAATCATTTTTCCTTCTTCATCCTCTCCTGGACCTTTTTAAAATTAGGTACATTGGTCTGACATCCTTCAGCTTCCACCACGAATGATGACACTGCAGAAGCTATCCTACCGCAATATTCCAGTGATTTCCCTTCTAGATAAGATTTCAGAAACCCGGCACGATAAGAATCCCCAGCACCGGTGGGATCTACGGGTTCACGTGCCAGGGCATCCACTTTGATGGTTTCATCAGAGTAGATAACACTACCCTCTTTACCTCTGGTTTCAACCACAATGGAAGGTCCGTAATGCCTTAATTCATCCACATTCATCTGGATATTTTCCAGAATACGCTGGATTTCATGATGATTTCCAAAAAGAATATCAGTGATTTTCAGAACATCCTTAAGATCCTGGGTGGAGTACATGTGCAAATCCTGTCCAGGATCAAAAGATATGATTTTACCTTGAGCACGGGCAAATTTACCACATTTCCAGTTGAATAAGGGGTCTCCAGTGGCAAGATGCACTGCCTTAACATTTTTTATGGCATCATGGGGTACTGGAGATTCTTTGAATTGCTTGGCAGCCCCCCAGTAAAAGTAAAATATCTGGTCATGATTTTTATCAGTTAAAACGAAAGCAGTGGGTGTTTTATCATCTTCCACCACTATAATGTCTTGTATATTGATATCATAATTTTGCAGATGTTTCTGGTATTCAGAATCCAGGAAATCCCCACCAACTGCCGATACCAGGGAAGATTTAAGCCCTAAAGAGGAGGCAACCACTGCAACATTGGCTGCGGCTCCTCCATGGAACGTTTTCATATTTTTTATGGCAGTGGAAGAATTAGGATGGGGAAACTCATTAACCTGAATAATGTAGTCCATGGCTGTGTGTCCAATGGCCAGTAAATCTCTTTTTTCCCTCAGAAGAATCACCTGCCTTATTTCTATTTTCAGATTATTTAAAATTAACTATAATTATCAGTGCTAGTCTGGTTTAGAGTGTTGAATCAACATTAAAATCCATTATAACTATAGGGGATGATAAAGTCAGTCAATCCTTTTAAAACCCCATTCCAGGACTATTTCCTGCCCTCTTCCCTGCACGAACTCTGCAAAATCTTCCAGTTGGGGTTTTTGAGTGAAGGGGACCATGGTAATAAGGTGCATGGTGTCAGCAGCAAACAGATCCGAACCAGAAACAATTGATGAAGTGAAGCTGTTATTAAGGAAGGTATGAAGATCATCTTGAGCGTAGACCATTTTAAGTGCAGTTTGAGGAGAGTTACAAACTTCAACCAATCTATAATCTATCCTCAACTGATCTAAGGTATTCCATGCCAGTCTCTGAGCTGAATGGGGGATTTCAATGAATTTTTTGCCATTGAGTTCCTCCGGGCTTTCCATGGGTTCAGCTGAACTGGAAATCAGCACCAGATGATCCCGGGCTACAGGAATAAAATCAAGGTCATGGATAAAGGCATGCACAGGATCATCCAAGAGAACAAGATCCACCAAACCCATATCTGCCATTTCCAGGGCGCTAACATCATCAGAACTCATAATCGCAGCGTCCAAACCATAATTATTTGCTAAAACGTCCATTAAACCAGTTGATATGGGTCCGCCGCATAAAACTAATCTATCTCTTTCTCGCAGCCGTTTCAGATATTCATGGTATTTCTCAAGTATTGAAATACCTTGAGGTGTAAGACCAGAGCCAGCTCCGGTAGTGTGAACTAATTTAAACCCGAGCCTCTCTTCAGAGTCTAATATGCGACGATTCAAAACCGAATGGGATATTCCCAAGCGTTTGGCAGCTTCTCTCTGAGAATAGGTTTGTGAAATTTCATTTAAAGCTTCAAAAAGTCTGTAAGTGAATTTTTTCCCATTTATTTCCAAGTTTAATGTTGGATTAAACTCCATGGCCATTCATTCCCTAAATATAAACTGTATTAATTCTCTAATCGTCCAAGTTGATTTGGATTTAGCAATCATACTCTTTGGCAAGTATGTGGATTGAAGTATGGATTATATATATCATACTTGATAGATATAATCCACGAAATAATGCTTTTAACGGTGAAACAATTGATTTTAAATGAGGCTATAGAAGAAATAGTGGATAATGTACTCTCTGTTTCGGGAGAATTAGACCCGAAGAACATTGAAGAAATGACAGGGTTGTTAAGATCATCAAAAAACGTTTTTGTCATGGGATTAGGCCGCTCAGGTCTGGTGGCCCGGGCCTTTGCCATGCGACTCATGCACTTGGGCATAAGTGTGTATGTGGTGGGAGAGACCACCACACCTGCTTTAACCAGTGAAGACTGCCTACTGGCAATTTCAGGTTCAGGGGAAACCTTCAGCATAATAAGTGCCGCTGAAATAGCCCAAAAAAGAGGAGCTAAAATAATTGCAGTCACATCATATGTGGAATCCACACTGGGGAAAATGGCAGATGTGATAGTCCACATAAAAGGCCGTACTAAAATTGATTCTGAAAAAAATTATATCACACGCCAGATAAATGGAAAGCACCAGTCTCTATCTCCACTGGGAACCCTATTTGAGGTTACCAGCCTCATATTCCTGGACGGGTTGATAGCCCAGTTAATGGTGGAAATGGGGAAAACAGAAGAGGATATGAAAGCCAGACATACGGTTATTGAGTGAAAATTGCAATCGCCATCTTAAATGGCTTTTATATTTTAATAAGAAATATGAAATAATAAAGAAATAATTTCATAATAAACCTCGGCTCAACCCCCCAATAACTTTAAGCTTCCAAAGTTTCCCTGTTTCCATATAAAAACTTTCCTTTACAACTCATACTTTTTTTGAATTTGAATTCTATCAGGATTTTCATATTTCCATAGATTCCAACGATGTTGCTCATTAATAACTCATCTTAATATTTTTATGATTAATATTTCAATGATTTAATAAATTTTAGATTAAGAATGTGAGTTTTTCAGGTTTCATATGATTTTGATATGTTGATTTGCTTTTAAGTAGTGAAAACCTCACCAGATATTATCAAATTACGATCCTATGGGGGTGGGTGTAAATATTAAATCTACCATTTCTAAGGAAACCTATCAGAGTAATGCCGGCATCCTCTCCTATTTTCAACCCTTCTACAGTAGGAGCGGCTTTGGTTACCATAATAGGTATTCCTACATTGGCCAGTTTAACCACACGGTCCGGGGGTATCCTGCCACTGCACACAAGAAAACTTTTTGAATAGTTTAATCCTTCTTTTAAACCAGCACCAATAACTTTATCCACAGCCACGTGTCGGCTGACATCCTCCCTGACAATGAAATGGGTTTCATCAACTAGGGCAGCTACATGGGTGCCACCGGTCTTGGACCAGACTTCTGCTTTTTCAATTAAGCGGTCATATGCCAAGAGTATATCCTCACTTTTAACTTTCAGATCAGATTTAACAGAAGGAATAGTCTGTTCACGATGATACCAACCATCATAACATGACAGGTCATCTTCTCCCATATTTTCATAATCTTTAAGGGTAACTTGGATTGATTGAGGTTCAAATTCTATTTTCAGGATATCGTCAGAGGTTTTTATGAACTTTTCATCAATTAGATAGCCCAGGGTGAAGTCTTCCAAATCATCAGGACTTAAATAAAATTTCCCCAGTTTTTCTCCGTTAACCAAGAGTTCCATTTTGGTGTCCATGGCCACCAGGTCATCCACCTCACGTGCTTCCTGGTTAACCTTGATAATACTGATTTTTTTAAATAATTTGCTCATTTCAAACTCTCAAAATTTCTATTTGAAAATAATCAGGATATTTATTGTGGTTTTCAATTTTAATCTTTAAATCAAAACTACATCGAGTCTTCTATTACATCATCCACCCATGATATGGCTGCAGCAACTGTAGGAAATCCTATAGTGCTGGTTAGCAGGAGTAAAGTCTGATAAATTTCTTCAGGGGAGGCACCGTTTTCTATAGCCCTTCGCGCGTGACTGTGTACTCCTCCTTCAGACCTCTTGGCTGTAGAAGCAGCTAGCTGTATGAGCTGAGCTGTTTTCTCATCAAGAGGACCACAGCTTCTAACAGATTTTCCTAAATCACTTAGAGCATCCATATATTCAGGGAAGCGTTCTTTCATATTCTGGTGATGTTTTGGCATTTTAAACGACATTTTTTCCCAGCTCCACATAATTCTCTATTAGATTATTGTTGGTAAAGATGATAAATTTTACTAAAAAGGAACTTGAGCATTCTAATAGTTTCTATCGAATAATATGGATTTTAATAATTGGTATTTTTCTAAAAATAGCACTCATCTCACATTTCTACACGCGTATTCATTTATATAATAACATGATAAATAGTTGAAAGAAGAGTGGATTATCATTTCTGTATTAAAAATTATTTTAGATGTTTGATCGTACATAAAAATGTTTAAAAAGGCATGCAAAACCTTTTTATCTTTTATATTAAAAAAATAGATAAATTACCAGGAAGAATTAGTCAATTTAGATTATTAATCACTAATTCGGGATAATAAACAAATTTCAAAATAATAATAAATTTAGGGGTAAATAAATCATGAATTTTAAAGATATGGTTAAAATAGCCGAAAAAGATTGGGGTTTGGTTTACAATAGTGAAAAACCAGTGGTGTTGGTGGGTGCTGCTACTTGTGGTAATTCTGCTGGTGCAGAAGAAGTAGCATCTGCAATTCAAAGTGAAAGCGATGAAAATAATATTGAATGTGAAATTGTTAAAGTGGGTTGCATAGGACTCTGTTACGCAGAACCATTAATCACCATCATAAAACCTGGAAATCCCCCTATTTTTTATGGTAATGTCACCCCTCAACTTGCCAGGGAACTGGTTCACTCTTACATTGAAGGGGAAGACCCACTGGCAGAGCATGCATTGGGGACTTTGGGAGAAGGTAAAATAGATGAAATACAGGATATATGGGAACTCCCAGTTTTAAAACCCCAGGTGAGGCGGATACTCCGGAATTGCGGATTAATAGATCCTAATAACATCAACCACTACTTGGCCAATGGAGGATACAGTGGATTAAATGAAGCACTGAAAATGGAACCAGATAAGGTTATTGAAAGGGTTAAAGAATCTGGTTTGAGGGGTAGAGGGGGAGCAGGTTTCCCTACCTGGATGAAATGGCAGTTATGTCGTGATGAAGAATCAGAAAAAAAATACCTGATTTGTAATGCTGATGAAGGTGATCCAGGAGCATTCATGAACCGTTCACTCCTGGAAAGCGATCCCCACTCAGTACTGGAAGGAATAGTCATTGCAGCCTATGCTATCGGAGCTCAAGAGGGATACATATACTGCAGAGCAGAATATCCTCTCGCTCTTAAAACCTTAAAACAGGCCATTTCTCAGATGGAAAAAAAGGGATTTCTTGGTGAGAACATTTTAGGCTCAGGGTTCGATTTTAATCTGGAAATAAAAGAAGGTGCAGGAGCATTTGTCTGTGGAGAAGAAACTGCACTCATTGCTTCTATTGAGGGTAAACGAGGCACCCCCCGCACCCGTCCACCATTCCCCACCACATCTGGTTTATGGGGTAAACCCACAGTGATTAACAACGTGGAAACCATGGCTGCTGTGGCCCTGGTAATGCAGAAAGGCCCGCAAAAGTTCAGTGAAGTCGGATCAGAGGATAGTAAAGGCACTAAAACCTTTGCACTGGTAGGTGATGTATGTCACACTGGATTAGTAGAAGTACCACTGGGAACAACCCTCCGGGAAGTAATATACGAGATTGGTGGTGGGATAGTCAATGATAAAAAGTTTAAAGCCGTTCAGGTGGGCGGACCCTCTGGAGGATGTATTCCTGAAGAATTTCTGGATACTCCAATTGATTACAGTTCCTTGAACATGGCCGGGGCCATAATGGGCTCTGGTGGGATGGTGATTATGGATGAAGACTCCTGTATGGTGGATGTGGCCCATTACTTTTTAAAATTCACCCAGAACGAATCCTGTGGTAAATGCGTTCCCTGCAGACTGGGAACCAAGCAGATGCTGGATATCTTAACAGATATAATTGAAGGAAAGGGCAAATCTGAAGATGTTAAATTACTTACAGAACTTTCTGAGGGTATAAAAGCTGGTTCTTTATGTGGGCTTGGTCAGGGAGCTCCTAATCCAGTGCTCACCACCATAAGATACTTTCAGGATGAATACCGTGCCCACATTGAAGAGGGGATATGCCCAGCTTTACACTGCAAAGAACTTATCAATTACGTTGTAATTGATGATAAATGCCAGGGATGTATGTTGTGCCTTAAATCGTGTCCTGCAGATGCAATAACTGGTGCTAAAAAGGAAATACACTCCATAAATTCAGAAAAATGTATTAGATGTGGTACGTGTTTTGATTTATGTTCAGGTAAGTATGATGCCATTAAAAAAGCAAATAAAGCCTAATTAATAAGTCTGAATTTTCTCAACTTCTCAATGCATGAAAAATGCATGTAATGTAATATAAAATGGAAAAAATAAACAGGGAATATAAGCCTAGGTTAGCAATATGAAACATTCACAAATTAAAAAAACTTCCTAGAACTTCTTATAATTTAATCACAGGAATCGCTGCGGCTTTGAATCCCATAAACACTTCTTTACCAATATCTAATTGTAAATCATCTCTTGCATATTGAGTTACATCGGCAAAGAGATCAATTTCCCCAATATCTATGTTTAAACGCACAATTTCATCTTTAACTTCCATATGGGTTATCCTGCCCTTGAACACGTTTCTAACACTTGATTTTTGCGGTTCCAGTGTGATAATAATATCATCAGGGCTGATTAAGATTAAAACCTTTTCTCCAACACAGAAATCTCCTCTAAGTGGAAGGATAACTTTTTCTTTTCCCAAATAAATGATCATAATCTTTTTTTCCAGGTCAATTGTTGCGATTTCGCATTGAATCTCATTAACCTCACTATGCATATCAATAACACTTTCAACCTTCCTGTACTCTATTAATATGAACAGACCAGTTTTTGTAAGCTGAGATCCTCCCCCACCTCCTTTTCCTCCTCTTTTACTTATCACGATTGGATCATTTAACTGATTTTCCAAGTTTTCAATATATTTAAGGGCACTTCGATAGGGAATATTAGATTTCTGGGAGGCTCTGGTGATGGAACCATATTCTTGAACGTATTTTAGAAGATTAAACTTATTTTTATCAATTAACAATGGCTTCCCATTAATTTCTATTCTGTATTCTGGCTCATACTTAAATTTAGCCATTAAATACCTCCTTCAAGCCATTAAAATTCTTTTTAATCCTATAATTCAAGAGATTTTATTATCTGGCAGTTCAGGCAATTTTAGTTAAATTCAGGAATTACATCCATTGTAAAATGGTTCTCTATTCTTAATTGCCTCTAAAAATAATTCTTTCAGTTCTTCATCTGTTTTACCCTGCCTCATGGGTTCTATAAAATCAACTAAATTATCATTTCTTAGAAGACAGGGTTTTAATTTACCATCAGGAGTTATTCTTATCCGGGTGCAGTTTTTACAGAACTGTGTATTATCCATGGGCTTGACTACTTCTATTTCTCCTCCTCCAATAAAATATTTTTTACGATCCTGCATGAAACGTCTTATTTTTACTTTATCAGCCATATTTTCGAGTTTTTGTTCGAGTTTTCCCATATCATAATGATAATCATCCAGAAAACCAGCATCTGGACAGTTATCCGTTTTCAGTAATTCGATAAGTTGAAGTATAACTCCATTTTCCTGGCAGAATTGGAAAACATCCCAGATTTCATGGTGGTTTACATCTTTCATCACCACCATGTTTACTTTCACCGGGTACAAACCAGCTTTCACCGCGCTTATAATTCCTTTTTTAGCCTGATCCAAGTAGTCTCTTTTGGTTATAAACCGGTAGGTTTGAGGGTTGAGAGTATCAAAACTGATGTTGACTCTGTTAAGTCCAGCTGCTACTAGATCTGGGGCATAATGTTCCAAGAGAATACCATTGGTGGTGATAGAAATGTCTTTAAATCTTAGTGATGAAATTTTACGGACAATATCTACGATATCATCTCTAATCAGTGGTTCTCCGCCTGAAAGTCTTATTTTATCCACTCCAATGCCACGAGCTACTTTGGCAATTCGGAATATTTCATCAGGGGACATTTCATATTCCTGGGGTATGATGCCATCATGATGGCAGTAAAAGCATTTCACATTACAGCGATTGGTAATAGATATCCTCAGGGATATAATGGGGCGCTGATATTCATCGGTTACTTTCATGTTGTATCAGGAGTTCAATTTTTTTTGCTTCGCCGTGTTCTTCAATTTTAAGTGAACTAATCATACCTAAGAAGGTGTTTTTAATGAATTTATTAACAAATGGATTTAAGGGCACTGGAGATCCGTTAATTTTAAGTAAAACCTCTGATGTTTTTTTCATAACGCAAAGGTCCTCCTTGGCTTCTCCTTTTACCATTGCCTGCGCCATTTCATTGCAATCTTTAAAACCACATTCACCACAGTTTATATTGGCCAGTTTCCCGAAACTTCTCTCTTCAACCAGGTCAACCAGTTCCCTGAGAGATTCCTCATCCAGTTTCATAACATCAACTTCAGTGAGAGTGAAAGGATCATCCAAGGGTGAAGTGGATATCTTAAGATAAGGGGCTTTTTTATATCCCTCTAAAACTAAAAAATCGGGTTTAAAAAGGTATTCAACGCTGTTGATAATTTCTTCCAGGGACATATCCTGATGGGTGATGAAAAATGTTTCATCTGCCCCGGCACCCACCACCACACTTGCACCCGCCTTGCGGTGCTTCCAAGTGTCTTTTCCCTCCACATCCAGTTGAACATGGGTGTGCTTCGCAGTACCTACTTTATAGTTTCTATTGGCCAGTTCACTTACAATTCGGGTGACTAATGTGGTTTTGCCAGTGTTTTTGGTCCCGGCCACGGCTATGATCTTCATAGGTGTTACCTCAACAATTCTATTATTTTAATATGAAAAACTTTTATATGAAAAATTATATTGAAAAACTCTGACTTTACTCTAAAAATCTTGCTTAAAAACTATATAGGTAAAAGTGGTTATTCACCATATTGATTAAAAATTATCTCCAATAAGAATTCTCTAATAAGAATTATTATTTAAAAAGGATTCTACCTTAATTATAATGTGAATCATGTGAATCTAAAACTTGAGATGCAAGGCCTGCAATATAAAAAACCGGCAGAATAAAATTTCTCCCTGATTAATATGAGCGAAGATAGAATTACAATCAAAATTGATGGCATGGAAATAGAAGCTGAAAAAGGAAGTACTATACTCCAAACTGCCCTAAAAAATGATATTTACATTCCTAATTTATGCAACCATTCTGATATAAAGCCATATGGTGCTTGTAGAATGTGTTTAGTGGAAAATGCTGAAGGACGTCTTATCACAGCCTGTGAAAATCTGGTTGAAGATGGAATGGAAATTATTAGTGAAAATGAGAAAATTAGCCAGGTAAGAAAAATCGTAGCTAAACTTTTGATTGCTAATCATGAAAGAGATTGTCTAAAATGTTCTCAGGATGGTAATTGTGCTTTACAAGACGTTTCAGCATACATGGGTGTCGAAGAAGAAGATTTAAAAAATTTAAGGTCGTCCATTCCAGAAATTCCTCGAGATCTTTCTAACCCTTTTTTCATTCGTGATTTAAATAAATGCATTCTGTGCGGGATATGTGTAAGGGTATGCAGTGAGTTAGTGGGTGCCAGTGCCATTGATTTCAGTTTCAGAGGTTACCAGACAAAAATTGCCACTTTCAATGATAAGGATATCATTGAATCACCATGCGTATCCTGCGGTGAATGTGTAGAGGCCTGTCCAGTGGGAGCATTGATTCCTAAACAAAATAGTAGGCCTTCTAGGGAAGTTAAAACCATCTGCCCTTATTGTGGGGTGGGTTGCGGTATTTATCTGGGTGTTCGTGGTGAAAAAATTGTAAGTGTCAGGGGAGATAGGGAAAATCCGGTGAACCAAGGTTATCTCTGTGTCAAAGGACGTTTTGGCATGGATTTTATCAATCATCCTGCAAGACTTACCTCTCCACTTGTAAAAAAGGATGGAAAATTCAAAAAGGTAAGCTGGAATGAAGCCTTGGATTTGGTGGCAGAAAAATTCTCTCAAATTTCAGGGGATGCTTTTGCTCTTATGGCATCTTCAAAATGTACCAATGAAGATAATTATCTTTTCCAGAAGTTCACCAGAAAAGTTATGGGCACTAACAACATTGATCATTGCGCTCGGCTCTGCCATGCCCCATCAGTGGCAGGTTTATATCAGAGCATTGGAACCGGGGCTATGACTAACTCCATAGGGGAAATAGAAGATTCAGATTGTATTCTTGCCATAGGTACTAACACCACATCCACACATCCCGTCATTGGAATGAAGGTAATTCAGGCGGTAAAAAATGGATCAAAGTTAATAGTGATCAATCCCCAAGAAATTGAACTTTCCAAGCATGCAGAAATATTTATTCAACCCAAACCCGGCACTGATGTGGCTTTAATAATGGGTATGATTCGGTTCATGGTGGATGAGAATTTAGTAGATCATGATTTTATTAATCAACGATGTAATGGTTTTGAATCTTTCCAAAAATCCCTTAATGAATTTGACATGGATACTGTGGAGAAGATTACCGGTGTTGAGAAGGAGGATATCATCCATGCGGCTCGTTTATATGCCACTTCCAAGAATTCTTCAATATTATATGCTATGGGCATAACTCAGCACTCACATGGGACTGATAATGTTATGGCTCTCAGTAACCTGGCTCTTATAACTGGGAACATTGGTAAATCAGGTGCAGGTATAAATCCTCTGCGTGGACAGAACAATATTCAGGGTTCCTGTGATATGGGTGGGCTTCCTGATGTGTATCCTGGATATCAGAGAGTGGATGATCCACAAGTTGCACATAAGTTTGAACATGAATGGGGTACTGTATTAAGCCCAGTTCCGGGTCTGAGAATCCCTGAAATGATAAATAATATAGAAAATGGGAAAATCAAGTCCATGTATATAATTGGGGAAAATCCAGTCCTCAGTGAACCAGACGCATCTCATGTGGCAGAGGCACTGGAAAAACTGGAATTTCTGGTGGTGCAGGACATATTCTTATCTGAAACTGCCCAGCTGGCGGACGTGGTTTTACCAGCATCTAGCTTCGCAGAAAAAGATGGAACATTTACCAACACAGAAAGAAGGGTTCAAAGGATTCGCAAGGCATTAAATTCACCAGGGGATGCTAAGCCAGATTGGTTGATTATTAAAGAAATTGCTGAGAAAATGAATGCAGAGGGATTCAATTTCAAGAATCCTTCAGAAATTTTCCATGAAATCAGAAAACTCACCCCCTCCTATGCGGGCATCTCCTATTCGCGCCTTGATAGGGAAGGAATTCAGTGGCCATGTGTCAATAATGACCATGATGGAACGGTATTCCTGCACCAAGACAGGTTCCCCACCAGTAATGGGAAGGGAAATTTAATACCCCTGGAGTACAAGCCATCTGCAGAACTACCCGATGATGAATTCCCCTTTATTTTAACCACTGGTCGTAAACTGTGCCATTATCATACTGGAACCATGTCAAGAAAGGTTGATGGTTTAAATACTCTCTGTGGCCATGAATTCGTGGAAATGTCCTATGATGATGCTTCTGCTTTAGGATTAAAGCAGGGGGATGTGGTTACGGTTAAGTCTCGCCGGGGAAAGGTTAAGGCAGAATTGAAACTTACTACTAAGATTCAGCAGGGACTGGTGAGCATGACCTTCCACTTTTCTGAAACTCCTACAAACATGCTCACAAATCCTGCAACCGATCCTAATTCTTTAACTCCTGAATTTAAGGTATGTGCAGTTAGAATAGAAAAATAGAACCATTAATTTCATTTAAAATGGTTATAATTTGATCATTCTTTATTTTTCTACGGATAAAGACAAAATTTTCTTTTTATTTTTCTTTTTATTAAAGATAAATCTTAATTAGTAGGATTTTTTTAAACTGTTAAAGTGTGCTTGTTACACGCCAGTATATATCAATTTCTATATGGTTTTTTGGGGAAATTATATATTATATGATTTGAAGAGTGTAATTAACACACATGATAATGGCCTAGACTCTCTGTAAATCAATTGGATTCAATTGGATGGCAAAGTTTTATAACTTAAAAATCCAGTTTTTTCAAACTCGAACTGGTAATTCAACACAATTAAATCACTAAATGTTACTGGGCAGTTTTCAGATGTGTTAGAAGGTGACTTACCAAACTAATAGCAATTAAAGGAGGTAGATTTAATGGATACAACAGAAATAATTGAAGGAAAAGACATTTCTGTAGAGAGAACAGGCGAAGAGGACCGAAAGTTACTCTTTAAGGATGATCTTTGCGCTGCTTGTGGTCTCTGTGAAAAAATTTGTCCAGTCAGTGCCATTGAAGTACAACCAACTGGTGCAATGGTAAGAACAGAACAAGATATAAGCAGCATAGACATCGATGAGAACAAATGCGTTCTCTGTGGAATGTGCAGTTGCATCTGCCCATTCAACGCCTTGGACCTTGAGATCGGTGGAGAATCCATAAAAACCATGGATGCTTATCCTACCTTAATAAAATCTGCAGAAATCGATGACGACGCATGTATATACTGTAAAGCATGTGAAACAGCATGCCCGGCCGATGCCATCACCATTGCCCGGGAACTCCCTGACCGAGCAAAACTGGTTAGTGGAGAAATCGAAATCGACAAGGAAACATGTGTTGACTGTGGTATATGTGAAGAAATGTGTCCAGCAGACGCAATCACACTAGATCACAAAATACCAACATCTGACAACCCAACAGTCTCTGCAGACATAAAAGTAGATACAGATAAATGTGTTTACTGTTTGGTGTGTAAAAAAGCATGCCCAGTGGATGCCATTAAAGCAGTGTGCAGAATCTGTTCCTACGGGGACTATGATATTAAAGAGGAAGATTCTCAAATCGTGGGTAACTCCGTAATCGACGATGAATTATGTGTAAACTGCGGATGGTGCCAGGATATTTGTCCAGTGGACGCAGCAACAGTAACCAAACCATTCGAAGGTACCTTAACTTTGGATCAGGAACTCTGCCAGGGATGCGAAACCTGTGTAATGGTCTGCCCATGTAACGTGTTATCATTCCCCGAGTCAACTGACGGTGGTATGAAACCTGAAAAATTACACAAAGATGAAACCTACTGCATATACTGTGGTGCTTGCCAGAAAGCCTGCCCAGTGGATGCAATAGAGGTTACCAGGACCAAAATCAACAGCACACCAATCAAATCCAAATCATGGCAAAAAGCCTTCGATTCTGTGAAAAACTAATTGTGAGGTAGTAACATGGCAATAGGACTAAAAGTATACCCTGAACTTTGCCACGGATGTGGTAACTGTGTAATAGCCTGTCCAGTCAATTCTGCCAGGAGTCCAGAGATAGCCGGTGGAAAAGGACCCACAGATGATGTGGAAATCATCATGATTGTGGAAGACGGCGAAATCAACCTAAAAAATCCAGATCTATGTGGGAAATGTGGTACATGCGTAGAAAGCTGCCCTGTAGATGCAATAACACTGGAGGACTTATAATGTTCGTTATACTAAACACAGGAAGAACTGTTTGGCAGGGACAAGCCATAGAATCTGGTAAAGACCTTCAAATGTACATAGACGCTGCCGCCATATGTCACATGAACCGTGAAATGATGGATCAGATGGGAATTGAGGAAGGAGACAACATTGAAGTGGTATCAGAATTTGGAGATGTTGTAGTTAAAGTGGTAGAAACCAGAGAAACCCTACCTCCAGGAATGATCTACATACCCATGGGTCCCTGGGCTAACCGGGTAATTGACCCTGACACAGACTCCACTGCAACACCCCGTTTCAAAAACATACCAGTAGAAATCGCTCCAACAGCAGAAGAAGTACTGGACATGCCTACTTTGATGAAAGTTTACAAGAAATTTAGTAAATAAAACCATCTTAAACCAATTATAAGGAGGATTTTCCTTGGAACATATAATCAAAAACGGATTTGTTTACTGTCCACAAAACGGCGTTGATGGAGAAAAAATGGATATCTGCATCAAAGACGGTAAAATAGTGGACTCAGTAAGCGCAGATGCAAATGTAATAGACGCCGAAGGCAAAATTGTAATGCCTGGAGGAGTCGATCCTCACAGTCACATTGCCGGTGCAAAGGTTAACGTAGGCCGAATGTACCGTCCTGAGGACAGTAAAAAAGATGTGGAAGCCGGACAATCTGGAGGAAGAGCAGGAAGTGGATTTTCAGTTCCATCAACCTTTATGACCGGTCAAAGATATGCTCAGATGGGTTACACCACCGCCATGGAAGCAGCCATGCCACCATTACTGGCCAGGCACACCCATGAAGAATTCCACGACACACCCATCATCGACCATGCAGCTTACCCCTTATTCGGTAACAACTGGTTCGTAATGGAATACTTGAAAGACGGAGACATAGACGGTTGTGCAGCCTACGCATCCTGGTTACTAAAAGCCACCAAAGGATACACCATAAAAATCGTAAACCCCGGTGGTACCGAAGCATGGGCTTGGGGAGGAAACGTACACGGAATACACGACCCCACACCCTACTTTGACATAGAATCATTCGACATAATAAGAGGTCTGGCAGAAGTAAACGAAATGCTGGGATTACCACATGCCATACACCTGCACTGTAACGACCTGGGACACCCAGGGAACTTTGAAACCACCCTGGCATCATTCGACGTGCCCAAGGGAATTAAAGCCAATCCAAAAACTGGAAACCGTGATGCAGTTCTCTACGCCACTCACGTACAGTTCCACAGCTACGGTGGAACCAGCTGGAGAGATGTGGTCTCAGAAGCACCAGCCATAGCGGATTACATCAATAAAAACGACCACATTGTATTTGATGTGGGACAGGTAACCCTGGATGAAACCACCACCATGACAGCAGACGGACCTATGGAATTCGACCTGCACAGCTTAAACGGATTAAAATGGGCGAACTGTGACGTGGAACTTGAAACTGGCTCAGGACTGGTACCTTTCATCTACGCAGCTCGAGCACCAGTACCCGCCCTGCAATGGGCAGTAGGAATAGAACTCTTCCTCTTAACTAAAGACGCAGGAAAAGTCTGTTTAACCACTGACAGCCCAAATGCAGGACCTTTCACCAGATACCCCAGAGTAATAAGCTGGTTAATGAGTAACAAAGCACGGCAAGACCTAATCGATGGCGAACTCCACGCATGGGCCCAGAGGAAAAGTAGCGTAGCCACACTAGACCGGGAGTACTCATTCATGGAGATTGCTCAAGTCACCCGATCCACCGCAGCTAAAGTTCTGGGTCTATCAGACACCAAAGGACATATAGGTGTTGGTGCTGATGCAGATGTAGCCATCTACAACTTCAACCCAGAAACACAGGACCCCTCAACTGATTACCGCGCACTAGAAGCCGCTTTCCAGCATGCTGCATGTGTATTGAAAGACGGTCAAATAGTAGTTAAAGATGGTACTGTCACCAACCCAACCCTACGCGGAAGAACCTACTGGGTGGACACCACTGTGGATGAAACCATCTACAACGAAGTAGTGGCCAATGTGGAAAAAACATTCAAACAGTACTACTCTGTAAACTTCGCAAACTACCCTGTGCAGGACGAGTATCTTCCCCACTCTGCTCCTGTTAAGGGGGTGATACAATGATCATCCTAACACCCCTAGAACAGCCAGAAGTACCATTAGAAATAGACACCATAACTCCAGATTCATTAGCTGGTAAAACCCTTGACGAAATAAAAAACATGCCAATATGGCACGGGAACGGGCAGGTGCCATTAACCGACTTCTTCCAAGTGGAAGGAGAAGCAGGTGCCACAGCCGCTGAAACCAAAATCCTCATTGATGGTGATGTTTCCCAAACCAAACGCATAGGACAGGGAATGACAGCAGGTGAAATCACCGTAAAAGGCAATGTCAACATGTACGTAGGAGCTGAAATGGAAGGCGGACTAATCACCGTAGAAGGAAATGCTGCTGGATGGGCCGGACAGAACATGAAAGGCGGAGAACTAGAGATTCTGGGAGATGCCGGTGATTATGTGGGTGCATCCTACCGTGGAGACTGGAGAGGTATGAGTGGAGGTAAAATCACCATCCACGGAAACGCCAGGAATGAAATAGCCGAATACATGAACGGCGGAAAAATGGTCATCAAAGGTGACGTAGGAATCATGCCTGGAATCCACATGAACAACGGAGTCCTGATCATAGAAGGCAATGTTATAGCCAGAACTGGAGGGGAAATGGCTGGAGGAACCATTGTGGTCAAAGGAATCATCGATGAATTCCTGCCAGGCTTCGAATTCCTGGGTGTTGAAAAAGACATCGAAGTTGAAGGAGAAGTCATACCCGGAGCATTCTACAAATTCAAAGGAGACTACGCAATAAAAGGAGCTAATGGGATCATTTACGCTGCAGTAGCAGGTAACAGCCATATAGCTCCCTAGAATGGAGGGATAATTTTGGAACTCGTAAAAAACGTGGTGTGCCCCTTCTGTGGAACACTATGTGATGATATCATCTGTAAAGTGGAAGGCGACGAAATCGTCGGAACCATAAACGCCTGCCGGATAGGACACAGCAAGTTCGTCCATGCCGAAGGTGCAATGCGCTGGAAGAAACCCCAAATAAGGGATGAGAACGGCGAACTGGTGGAAACCACTTATGAAGAAGCAATAGAAAAAGCAGCCCAGATACTAGCTGAATCAAAAAGACCGTTAATGTACGGCTGGAGCTGCACTGACTGTGATGCTCAGGCAGCAGGCATGGCCTTAGCTGAAAATACCAAAGCCGTAGTGGATAACACAGCATCTGTATGTCACGGACCATCAGTACTGGCTCTGCAGGATGTAGGATACCCTATCTGTACCTTTGGAGAAGTTAAAAACCGAGCCGATGTGGTTGTATACTGGGGATGCAACCCCATGCACGCCCACCCACGCCACCTTTCCCGGCATGTCTTTGCCAGGGGATTCTTCAGGGAAAGGGGCCGATCCGACCGAACCTTAATCGTGGTGGACCCCAGGGAAAGCGACTCCTCAAAACTGGCTGACATCCACATTCAGGTAGGATACAACCAGGACTACGAACTCCTGGATGCCATGAGAGCCTGTTTAATGGGTCATGAAATACTCTACGACGAAGTAGCAGGAGTGCCCAAAGAAGACATCGAAGCAGTAGTGGAAGTCCTTAAAAACGCCCAGTTCGGTATCCTCTTCTTCGGAATGGGAATCACCCACAGCCGGGGAAAACACAGGAACATCGACACAGCCATTATGATGGTCCAGGATCTGAACAACTTCGGCAAATTCACCCTCATACCCATGAGGGGTCACTACAATGTGACAGGATTCAACCAGGTTGCCACCTGGGAAAGCGGATACCCCTACTGTATAGACTTCGCCACTGGAATACCCAGGTACAACCCGGGAGAAACTGGAGCAAACGACTTACTCCAGACCAAGGAAGCTGATTCCATGATGGTCATTGCATCTGACCCAGGAGCTCACTTCCCCCAGAAAGCACTGCAGCGCATGGCAGAAATTCCAGTTATTGCCATTGAACCACACCGAACACCAACCACTGAACTGGCGGATATCATCCTTCCCCCAGCTATTGTGGGAATGGAAACGGAAGGAACTGCCTATCGTATGGAAGGTGTGCCCATCAGGATGAGGAAAGTGGTGGATTCAGATCTACTTTCTGACCGGGAAATACTGGAAAAACTCATGCAAAGGGTAATGGAAATAAAAACAGCATCTAAATAAGCCTAATGGCTTATTTATTTTTTTTTATTTTTTTTTTAAATTCTATATAAAATTCATAAAATAATATTTCATTTTTCAGGGTATCAGTAATGATTTAGTAACTTATTTGTCTAACATATCTAATCAATTCTCTTTAATTTAACAAAGGTTTCATAGTAAGGTGCTCCATTTCCTTCATCACTCATCAAATCTCTGGTGAGCAAGTTCACGCATTTGCCAAATTTATGCCAGCCCCCTCTATATGTTAGGATGTAATCAGGTCTAACATCTTGATTCTCTTTTACTTTAACTAAAAGCTTTGATTGTCCTGATTCAAGCCATGCATCATCTCCATCTTGAATTTTCGCTCTTTTCAGGATTTTTGGATGTACTTGAACTTCGAGAATATCTTTTTTTTGTTCCTTTTCAGGTATTTCTGAACCTATCCAGTTTCTAGGACTGGTTGAGAGTAAACGAAGGGTATCATAATTTGATTTCAAATTTCTATCTAACAAATTTCTTTCTAAAATATCAGCAGCCAAAATATCTTCCGATTCTATTCCGGTGATGAATTCAAACTTTCCAGATTTGGTTGGGAATTTACCATCAGAGAACGGGGTAATAGGGGCGGAAGGGAATCTATGGGGCTTTGATAGAAGTTCTTCTAGTGATATTCCCTCATTGATTATGGGCCTTGCAAGTTTCTCCAACCATTCCCTGGGGGTTCCTGACATTTCATCTCCAAAACCGAGTTTCTCTGATAATTCCTGGAAAATCTGTAATTCAGACTTACACTCTCCTCGACGTCTTATAACAGGGTTTATAGGTGATATCCAATTGTGACCGTAACTACCCGCCAGATCTTCATCTTCCAGGAAACTGGTTGCAGGTAGGAAAAGATCTGCCAAGTCAGCAGTATCATTCAAGAACTGATCAACCATTATAATATAATCAACGCTTTCAAAAGCCTTTTTGACTTTGGTTGAGTTAGCCAGCATGGCTAAGGGATTTCCAGCGGTGATGAAAATTAGCTTAATTGGAGGGTCATCTGTTTTAAGTATTTCATCGCCAAGAATGGGAAATGCCAGTTTTCTCCCGTTATTTGCATCATCAAGGGCATAGCCATGATTAAAATATCCATATTCATCAAAACCATGGCTAACTCCGCCACCAATTTTTCCTATATTTCCAGTGATAGCTGCCAGAGCATCAATAAAGCGAAAAGTCAGATGACCCTTCTGGTAACGCTGCAGACCCCATCCTAATATTATACTACTGGAAGAACCCTTGGCATATAATCTGGCCAGATAAAAAAGTTCATCCAGGGAGATATCTGTAATTCGTGAAAGTTCCTTTAAACTGTAAATATCCAGTAACTTCAGATAATCCTCAAAGTATTCGGTGTGGTTTTCAATGAATCCATCATGGGTGAGATTTTCCTTAAGGATTATTTTGGCCAAGGCCATAGCCAGATAAATATCCGAACCTGGGGTGGGTTGAAGGTGTAGATCTGCTCTTTTAGTGGTCTCTGTTTTAACAGGATCTATCACCACCAGCTTAGCACCTTTTCTCCTGGCCTGTACAATAATCCTCCAGAGATGAACATCAGTAACTGCAGGGTTACGGCCCCAGACAATTATAACATCACTCTCAAGGTGACTAACTGGGTCATGTGATAAACGAACACCCATATCCATTTCCATGCCAGCCTGTCCTGTCCCGCCACATATTGACCCGTAAAGGGTTGAAACTCCGCCTAAAAGATTGAAAAAACGACGATTAAGAATTCTGAGAGCTGAACGTGCACCATAACCCTGATAGTAAAGTATAGATTGGCTTCCATATTTTTCAGATATCTCCACTATTTTATCTGCAGCGATTTTCAGTGCTTCATCCCATTCAATCTGCACCCAATTCCCATCTTCACTCTTTAAAGGATGAAGGATCCTTTTTCGGCTGTAAAATCGTTCATCAAGATAATGACGAGTATTTTTACAGATGAAACCACTGGTTATCTCGTGTTCAGGGTTCCCACGAAGTTTAACTATTTTTCCATTTTCCACTTGGGCGATAATACTGCAGGTTCCTGGACAATCAGCAGTGCATGTGGTTAAAATCTCTTCCATAAAAACTTTCTCCATAATGAATGCATAATTTCATACATAACTCACTCAAAAGCATCACATTTGGCATGATCAATCTTTATTTTTGCCAATCTCTTGATCCTTTATCATATCATTTGAATCGTTTGTTTTTATTTCTTCAATAACAGAAGCAAGATAACCAGTTATAGCGTTAGATATTGTTTTTTTTTGGATTCAACTACCTCAATTCCAATTTCTTGTAATTTTTGTCGGGGTTCATCTCCTATGCGTCTGCAAAACACCACTTTGCAATCTTTTAAAATTTCAAGACCTCTAATCCAGCGATATTCATGATCATAAATAGGTCTTTTACTTTTTTCTCTTAATTCTAAAAAGTCCAGTCCGTTTTTTCCCATCTCGAAGATGAGGAAATGATGGGCCTGTCCGAAGTGCTGGTCAACAGTTTGGCCATCGCTTGAGGCTATTGCTATCTTCATTTAATCATCCATTTAGATATATTCCAATAATTGACTGCATATTGACTATTTTTTGATATAATGGTCAATATTTTTTTTAATGCTTCTCTGCATTGTTATATTAATCGTTATCTTGAACATTCAGGAAAATTGCCACTTCTGGACATATCTCTAAACATTGCAGGCACTTTTTACAGTACCTGGAAGAAGTTACTACGACTGCATCATAAACTGTGAAAACGTTATTAGGGCATACATATGCACATTTAGCACATTTTGGGCCTCTACAACGGCTTTGGTCTAATGTAATGTCTATCATGTAACTTCTCTCACATTCCCTTTAGTAGATATCTTGAATGCACTTTCAATCTTATCTTCCATGAACCTTATCTTCATGAAATAATTCCTAAGACCATCATAAATCATCGAATTAATTCATCCAATAGTTCATAACCCGCTTCATCATAGTAGTGCTGGATGATTGTATTGGTAAGTTGGTCTAATAGATGTAAACCTCCTTTATAACCTAAAATACGGATTCTCTGTGCACCAACTCTGTCAAATACTGGGAAGCCTACTCTAAACAGGGGAATGTTTTCTTCAATTGCAATACGGGCTCCGTAAGAGTTCCCTATCAAAAGATCCACCCCTCTTTTTTTAACCTGCCTTTGCAGATCATAAAGATCTCCCCCATTTAGTACCACAGGTTTATGTTGGGTTCTGGAAATGATCCGGTGGATTTCATCTCTAAATTTATTGCTTCTGGTGCCAGTGGCAATAATTGATGGTTCCATACCTATTTCAGTTAAAAAGCTAACCAAGCCGCACACAAGGTCGGGGTCTCCGTAAATGGCCACTTTTCGCCTGTAGTTGTATGTTTGGGAATCTATCATGGCATCCAGTAACCGTCCCCGGTCTCGTTCCAGCACAGGGGGAATATTTTCAATATCTTCAAGAGAAGAAATAATTTTCATGAACCCATCAGTATTTTCCAGCCCCACAGGGAGGGGAAGTGAGATATGAGGAACATTAAATCTTTTTTCCAGGAACTTTCCACCTGAATCTGCATGCTTGGATAGGGTTAGAGTAGTCTTAGAATTACTGGCCTGTCTGATTTCATCTAAAGTTGTTCCTCCTGACGATAAAAATTCAACAGAACCATCAAGGGGTGCATGAAGCGATTCGGATGTGTCGGTGAGGATGATGCTGTCAACTTCCAAGAGCTGCAGAATTTCTTTAATCTCCTCTACATCTGCAGGGCTTAAGTTCCCAGGGACAATGTTGATTACATCTTTCTTATTTTCACTTTCAGGAGGCAACGTAAAGCTTTCTAGAAGGGTTTTAATGGTTTTATCATAACCATCAACATGAGAACCAGTGTAACTGGGTGTTGATACGGATAGTATTTGGGGAACTTCTTCTTCAGGATCTTCAGAATAAGATTCGCGGAATTTTGTTATTATGCCATTAACATCATCGCCAATGGTTTCTGTGAGACAGCTGGAAGTTACCCCAATTAGGATGGGATTGTACTGTGATTTTATAGTCTCCAGAGCCTTCAGCAAGTTTTTTTCACCACCATAAACCACGGTGCTTTCACTCATGGATGAAGAGGAAACATTAATGGGCTCCCGGAAGTGACGGCATAACTGGAAACGCATGTAGGTACTACATCCCTGTGAGCCGTGGATAAGGGGCATGGCACCTTCAACCCCTAGCAGTG
This sequence comes from Methanobacteriaceae archaeon, assembly GCA_013403005.1. Taxonomy (NCBI): domain Archaea; kingdom Methanobacteriati; phylum Methanobacteriota; class Methanobacteria; order Methanobacteriales; family Methanobacteriaceae; species Methanobacteriaceae archaeon. The sequence goes on from JACBOA010000001.1 coordinate 28,505, forward strand.
CCTGCACAGCACCCATAGGCTGACACATTCTGCAGGGATTAATCACTGCAAATTTCTTTTTATCTTCTTTTGTAGATTCCTCAAGATGCTTATCTCCTTCGGAGGGACTATCTCCTCCAAGAGAGCCATCTCCAGCAATATCAATTTTAAGAGTCTTCTGCAACTTTTGCCACCTCCTTTGAGAATTTTGTCGAAGAACTGTTTTTGATGGATCTAACCTTCATTTTCCCGTTTAGATTGGTTAGTTTAATGTGGGGAGCATACTTCCACACTGGACTTGAAACTGCTCGATCCACTTCCCGGGCAAAGTTAAGGAATCCTTCAAAACCAGCAAATGAGCTTATCCGGTCATGGTTAAAGTCGCAGAAAGCCACTCCCATCTTCAGTGAAAGATATTTCTCTTTAGCTCCGGAAACCAGTAGATCAGGTTCATATTTCTCCAAGAGCCTGGCCAGTTCCATGGCATTGGCATCATCTACAATTAATGTTCCATCTCTCACAGTCTCTTTTATCATCCGGTAGTCCTCAGGCAAACCATTCTGGGTTCCGGTCATGATTACTTCCATTCCCAGTTCTTCGAATGCTCTTATGAGGGACCATGCCTTATTTCCACCCACATAAACCGCAACTCTTTTCCCAGTCAAACGTTTCCGATAGGGAATGATGGCATCTTCAATTCGGTTAGTTTCAAATTCAATAAGATTTTCTGCAGCTTCTATCATTTCAGGGTCATTAAAAAAACTTGAAATTGCTCTAAGAGATTTAGATGTTTCTTCAACTCCGAAAAAGTTCACTCTGAGCTGGGGAATGTTGTAAAGTTCTTCCATGGAATCCGCCAGGTAACGTGATGATTTCTGACACTGCACCAAGTTCAAATCAGCTAGATGTGCATTGGCTATTTCTTCAACCCGAGAATCTCCAGTTATAACTGCTTGAATGGAAATTCCAATTTTTTCCAGGAGTGGTTTAATGGCCCAGCAATCACCTGCCACATTGAACTCACCTAATATGTTTATGTGATGATTCGTTTTTGGTGGAGATTCTTCTGTGTAATCCGCGGGGAAATTATCTATTTTTTGGGATTCATTTTTCTTTTTAGGGGCTTCTTTGCCGATAAGATATTCCAAGAGAGCATCACATGCAAGTTGATGTCCTAGTGATTTATTCACACTCCTGAAACCTTCTGATTGGACAGGTATGACTCTTGATCCAGTGATTTCACTTGCCTTGCGGCAAACACTTTTAAGATCATCTCCAATTAATCCCACCACACAGGTTGCATAGACAAAGATGGCACCCGGCTTGAACAACTGATTGAGTTGGATGATGGTTTCCAGGAGTTTTTTCTCTCCTCCAAAAACTATATCTTTCTCCTGCAGGTCAGTGCTAAATCCATTACGATAGAGCTCTGAACCTGAGGATCGACTGCCACGAATATCCCAGGTGCATGATGCACAACCCAGAGGGCCGTGTACTAAGTGGATAGCATCGGTTATAGGCATCAAAACCACCCGAGCCCCACCATAAACGCATGATCGTTGAGTTACCATTCCAGGAACACTAGCCTGGTTACAAGCCGGAGTTGATTCTTCTCCCTCCCTTTTTATGCACAAGTGCTTCTTTCGAGATTTCAGGGTACCTATCACTTCTTTTGGAATTTTAGGGATCTCAATATCCTGCATATCCCGGGGAAAAACCACATTCTTATCCTCAATTTCGGGGTTAGGGTGAGATTTACTATTTTTTTGCATTATATAACCGTTAAATTATATTTTTTTTATTTTCAAGCGATTTTATATTTTTTATAAAAAAAATAAAAAATATTGTGCTGGTCACTGCTGTAATTTCCAGTGTTCTTTGTCGTAATATTTTTCAAACACGGTGTTGGTTATTCTGTCTATTAGGTTAACAGAACCATTATATCCGACAATAGGGATCCTATGATATCCTACTCTATCATAAACTGGGTATCCAACCCTTACTAAAGGTATATCTAGATCTTTAGCAAATAATCTGCCATCAGAATGGCCAATCATTAGTTCTACAGGATCTTCCTCAATTCGAGTCTCTAAAGCTCTCAAATCGCTTCCTATTAATATATCTACTGGCCCATCCGATTCTTTGGCCACACTTTTCATTTCACTAACAAATTCGGGGCTTTCAACACCTGTACAAACCACTGAGGGGATCATGCCTAATTCACATACGAAACGAGCTATCCCTGCGCTTATGGCTGGATCTCCAAAAATGGCTACTTTTCTTCCGAAAAGATATCTTGATGCGAGGTCTGCCATTGAATCTATTAACAGTCCTCTTTCATCCAGAATAGAATCTGGAATTTCTGCATCTGTGAATTTATTCAAATTTCTCAGGAAATTATCGGTATTTTTAACACCAATTGGGATAGGACCTACAGCAGCAGGAACTTCGAACTTTTTCTCAAGAGAACGGGCACCAGAACCAGCGTATCCACACAAAGCTATTGTTCCAAGGCTATTAGATGAATCTTCTATTTCTTCGAGAGTTGTTCCTCCTTTAGGATAGAATGGCTTGGTTTCTGTTGTTGAGGGTCGCAGTGGCGAGTCAAAAGGATCAGATATATCTGTAAGTATGATACCTTCAATACCCATTAGCTCCATCATGTGGTTTATTTCTCTGATATCTCCTGGATTTACAATTCCTGGAATTATATTTACTTTTTCATTACTATCTACAGGATCTTGTGCTAAATTATTCACCAAAGCGTTAATACCACTGTCATAACCTTTAAAATGGGTTTCTACAAAGCTGGGGGTGCTTATAGGGACGATTTTTATTTGTTCTGCTTCTTTTTCTCCCATCTTTTGTTTTAATTCTTCTTTAGCTATTTTTATGAAACCTTCCATGTCATCTCCAATGATTTCACTGGAGCAAGTGCTTATGGCACCGATGACACTTGGTTTAAATCTGACTGCCAAGTTTCCAATACCGGATATCAGGTTCTTTCTCCCACCAAAAACTGCCGCATCTTCGTGGAGTGAGGTCACTGCGATTTCTGAAGGTTCCCTGAAATGTCGTGAGAAGGAGTATCTAACAAATGTGGAGCAACCTTGAGATCCGTGAACCAGTGGAAGACCTCTTCTTATCCCGGCAACTGCATACATGGCACCCATGGGCTGGCAGGTAACCAGGGGATTTATAACTGCAGTCCTATCCCTTTTCATTACATTGGCACAGCTCATTAGACTACCTCCTCTTCTGTTTTGGCTTTTGGAATATTTGTCCCAGTTTCATCAGAGATATTGCAGGTTTCATCTAAATGTTCTTCTTTATCTTTTATGGTTTCTTCAAATTCTAGCATATTCCACACAGGATTATATATTGATGCATAGATATCCTGAGCTAGATTTAAGAATCCTTCAAAGCCAATGTATGGTCCGTTTTCGTATGAATGAATTAAAACGCAGGGAACTCCCAATTTATGGGCGATATATTTCTCTTTTATTCCTGAAAGAATAATATCGGGTTTGTATACCTCAATGATTTCTTCCAGTTCCAGTGAGTTGGGGTCATCCACAATTACAGTTCCTTCACCCACACGTTGTTTGATCTTTTCATATCCATCTTGGTGTTCAAACATGGTTGAAACTACAACCGTTTCCATTCCAAGGTGTTCTTTTAATGGTTCGGGAAGGTGCCAGTTTTTAGGCCCTCCTGAAAATACCCACAATTTTTTACCTTCAAGTTTTTCTCTATAGAAATCTAATTTCGGTTGAATTTTAGCCATTTCACGATGGATAAGTTTTTGAGCATTTTCTTCTAGTCCAAAGTGTTTAGCTACAGCCATAAGGTTTTCAGAACAGTATTTCGGCCCGAAAAAATCAACCTTAATATAGGGGATGTTGTATTTTTCTTCTATTAAGTCCGCAATGTAAGTTGCAGAACGCTGACATCTTACAATGCTTAATTTAGCTCTGTGCATCCAGCATATTTCATCATGACTGCAGTCTCCAGTGAATTTGGAGAGTATGTTTATTCCTATCTCTTCGAAATACTTTTGAAGGACCCATAGGTCCCCATCGATATTATATTCTCCTATAAGGTTGACATCGTAGGGAGTTGTTTCTGGTGGTTCTTTGGTTCCAACTAATTTGTTGAAGAGGGTAAAATTCCCTACATGATGTCCTTTAGACTGGGTTGGGCCTGAAAAACCAGGAGCATTAAAGGCTACTACATCTATTCCAATTTCTTCAGATAATTCTTTAGCAACTGCATCCAAATCATCCCCTATAAGTCCAGTGGTACATGTTGCATATGTGTATATGGCATTGACAAATGGAAATTCTTTAGCAGCTTCCAGAATAGATTTTCGTAGTTTTTTCATACCTCCGAAAACCACATCTGATTCTTTTAAATCTGTCCCCATGATATATTTAAGGTTAAACTGCTCCACGGGGATTTTATCTCCGTTGGGAAGATAAGGGGAGGTGGGATACCTTTTACTCCCACACCCATAAGTGGTACAGCCTACAGGGGAGTGAACCACGTGCACAACGTCTTTCACAGCTCCGGTTATAACTCCTTTAACACCCGCGAATGCACACCCGCGTTCGGTCATACAACCTGGAATAGTTTTAGTGTTACATTTTGGGATTTCCTCAGTTGGATCTGATGAGTCTTTTACATAAGTATGGTTTTTCCTATCTGGAATTTCTTTATCCACTTCAAAAAGTTCATAGGGCATTTTTACTCTCCTAAAATGCTAAATTTTCGTAATTTTTTGGTTCTAACTATTTTATATTAAATAATCCTCTGAAGGCCGACAATTTTAATATTAATCTAAATATTAATCTAAACCAGCGCTTTTGTTCCTCGTTCGTTCGTTCTTACCCTAACTGCCTCGTCTATAGGGCATACAAATAATTTCCCATCACCGGTTTGCCCGGTTTGATTAACTCTCATAATGGCTTCCACAATTAAAGAAACATCTTCATCAGGCACTACTAACGATATAAGTCGTTTAGGTATGTATCGCATGGTACCTTCCTCTTTTAGAAGGTTTTCATTCTGTATGTCGAAGGATACTTCTCCAATTATTGCTTTCTGCTTTCCCCGCCCCATTACTCTTTGTGCAGTCATTGCAGGAAAGCCAAGTGCGTTTAGAACGTCCTTAGTTTGAGTCATTTTGTTGGGGCGGATGATGGCGATTATTTCTTTCATTAAATGCACCGTCTTTTATTTCCAATAATTAAGTTAAAGTTCACTACTACGTGTTCTTACGGTGTATGCTTCATCTACTGGGCTAACAAATATTTTCCCATCACCAAAACTCCCGGTAAATGCTGATTCATTAATTAAATCCACAATTTGAGGGGTAGCATCGTCTTCTGCAACCAGCAGGATCATTGTTTTGGGTAATTCATCGTAGTAGATCTTATCCACTTGAATACCTTTTTGCTTTCCACGTCCAATAACGTCCATTTTGGTTAAAGCCACATAACCAGCATCTGCCAGCGTATCAACCACTTCTTCAGTTTTATCTGGGCGTATAATTGCTCTAATCATTTTCATTTTCTTAATCACCATTAAATTCTTGATCTGTAATTTCCATGGATATTAAATCACCATTTAATTTATTGGGGTATTGGGGCGATACTGGTTTAATCGACTAAACCATAATCTATAACAAGCTCTTCCAGTTCTTCCATGGTCATAGGGCTTGGAATTACAAAATTTTCGTTTTCTATAATTTTTCGACCCAGTTCCTCATACTCATGGGCCTGATTACATTCTTCATCAAATTCAACTACGGTTCTTTTGTTGAATTCTGCTTTTTGTACGATGTTATCTCGAGGAACGAAATGTATCAACTGAGTTCCGATACGTTTACAGAATTCTTCCATTAGTTCTTTTTCTCCGTCCACGTTTCGACTGTTACAGATTATTCCTCCCAGTCTCACACCGCTTTGTTCTGCGTATTTTACCATCCCTTTACACAAGTTGTTGGCAGCATACAGTGCCATCATTTCTCCTGATGCCACTACATAGATCTCTTCGGCTTTCCCATCTCTGATGGGCATAGCGAATCCTCCACATACAACATCACCAAGAACATCGAAGAAAACGAAGTCATTGTCTTCATAGACTTTTAGCTGTTCCATGATTGTTATGGCGGTTATAACTCCTCTACCTGCACATCCAACACCTGGTTCTGGTCCTCCGGACTCTACACATTTTATTCCTTCAAAACCTTTGGACATAATTTTGTCCAGGTCCATACAGGCTTCTTCGCCCTCTTCCCGGAGGGTATCCATCATGGTTGTTTGCATTTTTCCCCCAAGGATCATTCTGGTACTGTCCGCTTTGGGGTCGCAACCGTGTATCATTACTTTCTTATCGTGAAAGTGTGCCATGGCTGATGCTGTGTTTTGAGTTGTTGTAGACTTTCCAATTCCACCTTTACCGTATATAGCTATTTTTCTTACCATTTTGACCTCTCTTGTTTGTTTTTCTAATAAAAGTTACCGGAAGAAGGAAACATACTTCCGATAATATAGTGTTAATAATTATATTATATAAATGTTATGGTTTTTACTGTATTCTCTAAAAAATTTCTACTATATATATAGAATTGTAGAAATTAAGATAAAATAAAATTAAGATTTAATGATTCTGTTTATTATGATATGGTAAAATTTGTCCGTTTAATGGAAAAACATTTCTTTTTCTTGAAAGATGAGGAAATTTCAGCCATAAAGACCCTAAAATATTATCTAATACTTCAAGAAGCGTTAATTGATTGATGGTGGTTGCTGGGGTTTTTAAATGTCATTACTTGGATTATTTTCAAGATAACTGGTTTGTAATGTCACTGAGTCCTATTTTCATAAGCATAGTCATTGCCTTATTTTTTGTATTGATTGCTGTTAGTGATTCTGTAGACATGGGTGGCATGTATAATACTTCTTCATCATCTATAGCTAACATTAGCATATTCCTGTATTCAACCATTAACAAAGCTTCTTTATATATTTCAAATTGTTTTTGATCTTTGGTTTTAGATAATGCAACAATATTAAGCATATCTTCTTCATTTACAACTTTAAAACTGCCTTTTTTATCTTTCAAATCTTCTTTTAATGTTTCAAAGGAGTGTGTCTCTGAAAATAGGACTACGTCCAGTTTTAAATTTTTATCTGCATTTTCGAGAAATTTAATGTATTTGGGGGATGAGAACATGAATATGCTCTTTTTAGCATTTTGGATCATGTCTTTAATTTTATAATTTATGCTTTCTCCATTGAAAACATTCCATAATGACTCAGAAGATCTGGGTAAGAATTCTTTTTTATCCATAATTGAAAAAATCTTTTTTGCTTTATCTTTTGCATCAATATGTTTTTTTAATAAAACTTCCAACCCTATATCTGGGGGCAATGCTTGATAGGCCATTGGCCGGGTATTAATTAAAGACACCAGTCCTTTTTCTTCTAGAAGGCGAAGACTTTCGTATGTATTTGGTTTTGATAGACCTAAAAATTCTATAATCGTTTTAACTTCGGAATTATTCATCATTGCCAGTGTTATGTATATTTTTGCCTCAGATTCAAGAAGTCCGAGGTCCATCAATGATTTAATTAATTCTTGAGGAATTTCATTCATATTAATTATCTCCTGCTAAGTTTTGGTTGTTAGGTAATGAATTACTACATAAATTTTGTGTGTGCTGTGATATTAATATTCTAGTTGTTATGTGTCTAACAACTTAAGCAATAAATATAAATACTAAAACATATTATTTTAGTTGTAATGTATTTAACAACTAATTAAATTGTTACTTTGAGATAAAAATCATTAAATTTCAAAATTAAATTATCTGAGAATTTAAAAAGCATTCAATGGCTTTAGCCGATTTATTTTTTCATATTCCTATTATAATAGTGATAATTGGAAAAATGAATATGTTATGCTCTCAGACTTTAATTTTGTCATAAAAGATGGAGATAAAAATGAGTGAAAATACTACCGAAACAATGGAAAATAAAAAGGGTCTAGGATCATCCCCAATTTTTGTGATGATAGTCCTGGCTTTAGGTGTATTCATGACAGCCATGGATGCCTATATATTCGTGCCAGCTCTACCAACTATAATTTCAGACCTGCACACTTCCTTTAATTGGGCGACATGGACATTAACAACATACATGTTGTTTATGACAGCCATTATGGCACTGGCTGGGAAATTATCTGATGTATTTGGTCGGAAAAAATTATATGTCGTTGGTGTGGCCACCTTTGTCATAGGATCAATTACTGCCAGCTTATCCTGGGATATATATTCATTAATAGCTTCAATGGGTTTACAGGGTATCGGTGCAGGGATTGTTCTGCCAGCAGCATTATCCAGTATGAATGATTCTGCTCCAGAAAATCAAAAAGGAAAAACAATGGGTGTGCTCATGGCTATGTCATCCATTGCTACCATTATAGGGCCAAACATCGGTGGTTTTTTGATCCAAAATTTTGGTTGGAGAACAGTATTCTATATTAACATTCCCCTGGGAATAATGGCCATCATCCTAGCCTTCAAGTTCAAAGAAACCTATGGAGATCAAGATCAGCATATTGACTACATTGGATCAGCATTACTGGTAGGAGCAATAGCCTCAATGTTGCTAGGTATTATAGGGCTGGAAAGCGCACCATTTACAGACGTAACGGTGTTCCCACTACTTATAGCTGCTGCGATTCTGTTCATTGCGCTGATCACATACGAAAAACGCGTATCAGAACCAATATTAGATATAGATGTATTAAAAAAGCCTAAAATTCTATCACTAAACTTTGCAATCCTCTTATCTGGGATTGGAACGTTTATGGCATTTACATATGTGCCAACATTCGCCCAGACTGTACTAAATCTGAATGTACAGGACAGTGGTATGGTGTTGACACCACTTTCTGCAGCTGTTTGTGTAACAGCAATATTGGGCGGATTTCTTTTAGATAAATTTGGATCTAAACGTATGCTCTTGTTGGGATCACCTCTCCTAGTCGCAGGACTCTTCGGCTTGTCATACTATGTCAGAGATTATACAAGTCTGGCAATTTGCTTAGCCATAATTGGAGTGGGTGTGGGTTTCACATGGAGTGCATTCCAACTTCTGATGATGTCTTTCATGCCAAAAGAAGAAGAAGCAACAGGTGTTGGAATATTAAATACTTTCAAAGGTGTTGGTTCCACTGTCGCGCCAGTGATTGGAGCTATATTTTTAGTTAATGCCGCCAGTGGGATGGGTAACTTAAGCCAATCATTTTCTAATTTGTTCCTATTCGGAACAATAACCTCAATAATTGCTTTAGTATTGGTGGTGGTTGTGATAGTAAATGATAAGGTAGAATCAACCAACTTAAGTGAATCTGAAGTGGTAACTGGAAAATAAAGTTCTAATATAATTAATGGGTTCTATACAGTTGAATTAAGAATTAATGCTTACATAAGTTTTTGGTAACAAAAATGAAGCATATTTAAATTCCACTAAAGAAGACCCAAATTATATCTTTTTTTAGGTACAGTCAATAAACACGAAATCTCTAAATAGTAAATCTAAATTATTGGATTTTTTTTCTAATGTTAAACTTCAAAAACATTCACTGCTGAGGCCTTAAATTCTAACCAAACTGAGGAACCTGGTTCCAACCCCATATCTGCAAATGATTTTCGAGTAATGTAAACTGAGAACAACTCACTTTCTACATCAATTTTAAGATCTAAAATACCACCAGAATCCTTAATCTCTTTAATTTTTCCATTAAATTCGTTAAGGGCACTGGTCTGAACTTTTGATCTGGAAATGGTTATATCCTCTGGTCTTATACTCATATAAACATTTCCTTCCAGGTTTGACGATGAATAAACACTAATGGTGCCAGTTTTGATAATGGTGAGGCCATCATCTACCTTACGGGATATTCCCTTTTTCACATTCCTCACTCCCACGAATTCTGCTACAAACCTATTTTTTGGTTTTCTGAAAACCTCCTCTGGCTTACCAATCTGAAATATTCTATTATTGAGTATGGCAATTTCATCAGAAAGGTGCTGACCCTGTATCAAGTTATGGGTGGCTAGTATTACCGTAATTTCCCTTTCCCTGTGCATTTTTTCCAGAAAATTCTCAATCTTCTGAGTGGAAAGGGGATCCAAGTTGGCGGTGGGTTCATCTAAAAGTAAAAGTTCAGGTTTGGTGATAAGGGCCCTTGCCAGAGCCATCCTCTGGATTTCTCCACCTGAAAGAGTTGCAGCATCTCGTTTTTCATATCCCTCCAGGCCAAGTGCTTCCAGTAGATTCTTTATCTGGTCATGATAGGAATGTTTATTTTCTCCTCTGATCCTCATACCATAGCTGATATTATCATAAACTGTTCCTTTAAGCACCATAGGTTTTTGAAAGACCAAACCAATTTTTCTTCTAATGTTAATCTGCTCTTTTTTTGTTCCAGGAACTTCCTGGCCATTGAAGAGGATCTTACCCTGGGAAGGCTTTTCAATGAGGTCTATAATTCGAAGTAGAGTGGTTTTCCCACAACCAGTTGGTCCGATAAGTCCCAGTGTTTTGCCCTTTTCTAGGGAAAGGTTGATATCTTCCAGAATGGGCTTCCCATCATATTTTTTGGATATTTTTTCAAGTTCCAGCAGGTTCATATTATTTCTCCTGGAAGTAATTCAATATTAGATTTATAAATAGGGCAATAGCCAGTAAAATGATCCCCAGTGCTATGGAAAGTTCAATATTTCCTTTAGATGTCTCCAGGGACATGGTGGTGGTTATTACTCTGGTATGTCCTCTGATGTTACCTCCTATCATCAGGGCAACCCCTACTTCAGAGATGGCTCTGCCAAATCCCAATATAATAGCCCCTAGTAAGGCGTATTTAGCTTCGTGCATGATGGTTTTAATGGTCTGAAACTCAGTAGCTCCTAAAGAAATACAAAGGTCTCTAATTTCATCTTTAACTCCATTTAATGCTAAAATCGTGAATCCAGTCACGATAGGGAGTACTAGTATAGTTTGACCAAGAATCATACCTCCAGGTGTAAAAAGAAGACCTAAACTACCTAATGGGCCCTGGCTGGAAATCAAAAGGAAAACCAGTAAACCAACCAGAACTGTGGGGATACTGTAAAGAGTTTGAATAATATTTATAACAGTTCTTTTTCCCCGGAACTTTCTAAAATGTATGTATCCACCAATGGGCACTGCTATTAACGCAGCGATGAACGTGGATGTGATGGATATGTAGAGTGTTCTGATGGTTATCTCCATAACTTCCAGATCCAAAGTTACCAGGAGATGTATGGCTTCCAATAAGGCGTTCATGATCTCGTTCACTTAACCACCAAAAAAAGAATCATTTGGGAATTAAGATCCCATTAATAAAAAAATCACTTTTTTATCTCACTATTTCATCAATACTAGTTATTCCGTTGGTTCATTCACTCCAGCCAGGGGTATAAATAGTTCCTGACCGTATTTATCTTTTCCGTACTCACCCACGATTTTTTGACCTTCTGGGGAAAGCAAGAAGTCTACCCACTTCATTGATGTATTGTAGTCCACCCTGGAGAATTTTCCTGGATTCACAGGTATCAGGGAGTAGATGTTTAACAAGTCTTTCCCCTGTGTTATAAAGGCTACCAGGTTAATATTGTCTTTATATGCCAGGAATGTACCGGAATCGGATAAAGTGTAGGCAGACTTCTCATTAGCAACATTTAAGGTGTCAACCATCCCTTTCCCCGATTCAATGTACCAGTTCTGTCCACGGATGGTGGTATTGTAGTTGGCACCTGTTTTGTTCCAGATTTGAATTTCTCGGGTGTTAGTTCCGGAATTATCTCCTCTGGAGACGAATTTCACCTGGTTAGGATTTGCCGATCCCGTGGCATCGATTTTCTTGAAGGCTGCTGTGGCATTGGTTCCATTGATTTGAGCAGGATCAGTGGATGGTCCCACCACATAGAAGTAGTTGTAGGCAAAGGGATATCTTTGGGTACCATAACCCTCTTTAACGAATTCTTCTTCCTGGGTTTTGGAGTGAACCATCACCAGATCCACATCACCCTTTTTACCGTATTCCAGGGCCTGACCTGTACCCGTGGCAATAAATTGCACATCAACATCAGGGTTCTCTTTTTCAAAAGCTGCTTCTAGAACAGGTAACAAGCCAGTGTCTTCCAAACTGGTTGTGGTTGCGATCTTAAGGGTTTGCTTACCTTTGAATCCACTGAAAGCAAGGTATGAGGCTGCGATAATTGCAATGATGATGATTCCTATAATCACTAGCAAGGCCCTTCTGGATTTTCTTTCCATGTCATGTCTCCTAATAACCTAATAATAATCACATCGATATGCATATATAAACATATCGATTTTGTATAAAGATCGCTATAAGTAAAGCTATCAGTAAAGTTATTAGCAGATGGCATTAGATTCAGATGGCATTAGATTCAGATGGCATTAAATATTTAGAGAAATGGTTGAAAAAATGGTTGAAATTATATCTAAAAATTATCAAAAATCTCATTTACCAAAAAAAATCTAAATAAAGTTCAGAGGGTTGTAAAAAATTAAAGGAGCTATTAATCATCCTTTGCTTCTAGTGTGCAGCACATACCATCAGGACATTCGTGCTCAAGTTCCACCAGATGTTCTTTGAGTTTTTCCACATCGATGGTGGATAAACCTTTGATCATCTCACTGTCGATTTCTATTTGTATGACTCCGTTGTTGTTGGTTACCACTTTACCAGGGATGTAACATCTTCCTAAAGATAATCTTACTGTGTCTCCAGGTTTCACTTCATTTTCAATATAATCACAAATCTCTTCGCAGGTAGCACACACTTGTTTACTTTCTTTCATCTCATCACCTATTGATCATTCGTATTGGATGTTAATCAATTTTCCCGGTTTAATTAGAAATTAAATAATAAACTTTTCAAATAAAATCCTTTTTTGAACGTAAATTTGTAAAAAATTATTAAAACTCTTCCATCTGGGATATATCCATGAAAGTCTCAACTGCTTTGGCCTCCACACTAATATCCGCCTCTTTCATGGCAGCTATGGGGTTTAACCCACCAGGGGCAACAACACCCACATGGTAACGTTCTACCTTAGCATTATAGACCAGTTCACTGGGTTTACCAACTTTTAACACGGATAATCCTGCTTCTTCTGCTTCATCTAGAATATCAAGGGCTTCTGGCCTGGCAACGTAGGGTATTTCCCTTAAACTGGCCAGGATTCGCCCACCACTTTTTAGGGATTGATTGACGGTGGTTAATCCTTTGGATAAATATATTTCGTGGGGATCCAGGGAGGAACCATTGTAAGCCGTCAATTCAATGAATCGGGGCGATTTTCCTTCGGTTTCAAGGATTCCTCCGTACTGGGGTGTGGAGGCAATCCCGTGTTTGGTGAGTATTCCGTCAATGGTTAAACTGCAAACAGTGGCCAATCCCTTCTTACCCTCGGGTCCAGGAAGGATCTGGAAGTATTTGCTGGTGCAGTACTCTGGACGTTTGGCCATAACCTGATCAAAGATGTTAAGACCTTCATCCAGGTCTTCTTCCTTGAGGTAGGATATATTCACAATAACCTGGCCTTGCCGTGTCTCTGGATCGAAATCAACTTTATGAATGAGGTTCCATGCCTTGGAAAGGATGAATTTTACTTTTTCCCCTTCTTCCAGTTCGGATTGTTTTATTATATTGTGGGGAGTGCTGATTGGTTTCATTTCTGAGAATTCTATTGTGTTTTCAGCCATTTTAATATTGACTTCGTATCCAGCTTCTTTGGCAGCACATAATGGTGATATTCCTCCAATCACAGCTATGCCCACCATATCATTATCCACGGAAATGCCAAGAACAGATTCCCCTGCTTTACCCATCTTTAAAAGTCCTGATATTCCTCTTTGCTGGAGCTTACTGAACAGGTTTAGGGCTTCATCCCGGGCATGTGCTGGTATTAATCTGAAGTTGGCGGGGATGTTTCCATTCCCTCCTTCTAGAACTCCTAGAACAGAAGTCATTTCCCGGTCAGTAAAGGCTTCCAGAGGGGTCATGGAAGTCTTTTTATAGGCGATTAGTTCGGTGAAACTTCGTGGAGTGTGGTCTTCGATCTTCACTAATCCTCCGTACTTAGGAATCACGGGGATGCCGGCTTTAAGTAACATTCCGTCAATGGTAGTTCCACATATTGTTTCCATTTCCACCTGATCTTCATATTCTGCAGTTGTGATAGGTTTGTTGATTTTGACGTAAGGACTAACTGAAATCCCTTTACTGAAAACATTAGTGATGATCTCCATTAACTCCTCATCATAACGGAAGATGGATGTGTTTACAACCACTTTTCCCATTCCAGTATGGGGATTGAGGGTGGTTTGGTACATCATATCCTCAAATTTAGAGAAAATGAAATCAACTTGATCATAAATAAGGCCTTTTTCGAGCTCTTTAATTCCTTCGGGGGTGATTCTCCTGCCAGCGTAACCTACACGTTCGGTGAATCCTTTTTCATCTAAGATTCGCATATGGTAGCGTACTGCTCTTTCCCCAAGGTCGTATCCCTTTCTGCGCAGCTCTTCGGCTATGGTTTTTGCTCCCAGAACCTCACTTCTGTCTGCCAGGATCCTCAGGATCTCCATCATTTTACGATCAGTTTCCTGTGGCATCGCTTCACCTAATCTTTTTTTGTAAAAATCTAAAGATTTTTAAATATTATTTATATTTTTATGATTTCACCAGTTTATTTCTAAATCATGGTATCATAATCCTATTGATCCTATCAGATTTTAATAGAATAATTGTAATTATTGGGATTGATTTTAAATACTTATGGTTAAAATGAGTGATTGAAAAAGCTGTTATAAATATAAATGGATTTTGAGTTGAAGATGGAATAATAGGGCATCAAAATAAAAGAAAAAAGGGGGTTTTAGATCTGGAGATATTTCTCCAGTTCGTACTGGAATACTTGTATACGGTATTCGTCCCATTCTTTTCGTTTTAGTGCCATGAATTCGTTGTAGATGTGGTCTCCCAGGGATGCTTTAACTACGTCATCCTTTTCCAGGGCATGGTAAGCTTCCCATAGGCTGGAGGGGAGGGTGTCAATACCCATTGTTGCCAGTTCTTCTGGGCTCAATTCGAATACATCGATTTCAGTTGGTTCTCCCGGGTCGATTTTGTTCTTCATACCATCCATTCCAGCTTCTAACATGGCAGCGAATGCCAGGTAGGGGTTACATGATGGGTCGGGGCATCTGAATTCCACACGGGTACCTTTACCACGTGAGGCGGGGATTCTGACCAGGGTGGAACGGTTTTTGAGTCCATAAGCGATGTAGACTGGAGCTTCGTATCCAGGGACCAGTCTTTTGTAGGAGTTAACTGAAGGTGCCACAACTGCAGCCAGTGCTTTGGAGTGTTTGAGCAAACCTCCAGTGAAATGCATAGCATCTTCTGAGAGTTGATTTTCTGTATCAGGGTCATAGAATACGTTTTCACCATTTTTGAACAGGCTCTGGTGGCAGTGCATACCACTACCATTTACTCCGAAGAATGGTTTGGGCATGAAGGTGACCATGGATCCTAGTTTATCTGCAATGGCTTTGATTGCTTGTTTAAAGGTGATAACTGCATCGGCAGTTTTTAGGGCGTGGTCGAATTTGAAGTCTATTTCGTGTTGTCCGGGTCCTACTTCGTGGTGGCTAACTTCCACATCGAAGTTCAACTCTTCCAGTCCCAGCACCAGTTCTCTTCTCATGTTGGTTCCCTGATCAACAGGTTCCACATCGAAGTAAACACCCTCATCATGGGGGTAAACATTTCCTTCTTCATCCATGTCCACTATAAAGAATTCTGGTTCTGGCCCTACATTGTATTCGTAGCCAAGTTTTTCCACTTTTTCCAAGGTTTTCTTTAATATGTACCTAGGGTCGCCTTCGTATGGTTTTCCTTCAGGCCAGTAAATGTCACAGATGAACCTGCAAACAGCCTTTTCATCAGGTCTCCAGGGTAGTGTGGAGAATGTGTCCGGGTCCGGTTTTATGACCAGGTCACTATTGTTGATATCAGCAAAGCCCTCAATGGATGAACCGTCAAATAAGAGTCCGTCTTTTATTATATCTTCTATATCGTCTGGTTTCACCAGTGGGATTGCCATGTTTTTGGGAGTCCCGTGTATGTCTACGAATTGCAGCCTAACGAATTTAGTACCGCATTTTTCGATATTTTCAATAACTTTTCCAATTTTGTCTTGCAATTTATAAACCTCCGTGATCTTCACCGGAAGGATGTTTCCTTTTACTGGTATATAAATGTTTGGTGTTATAATAATAATTCAAAAAAAATTATCATAATTAGGGTTATAGATTTTTTTTATTAAAAAAGGAGATTAATTAATCTTCTTTAGTGGCGTTAATAACTTCTATGCGTGCGGTTGTTATTTTTTCACCGTTGGGTGAAGGTAACCAGGCTTCATAATTTGTGTAATCGTGAGCAGGCATGCTCGGTAACATTATTTTAGTTTTAGATACTTCTTCTTTCTTTTCATTGTATCCAATAACAGTTAAGTTAACAAAACTGTATTTTTTATCCCCTCTGTTCTCCATCATGCCATTTACATGGTAAGAATTGTTATTGGCTTGTTGAATATTAACTGTAAACTGTATTATATCTCCAGCAGAGTCATTTTTTGGGTTGATAAGATTTCCGGTGTTTAAGGTGCAGCCACTGACACTCAAAACTATAATCGTAATGATTAATCCAATTATTCCTGCATTCATTTTTTTGTTCATGAAATACACCTGGTCATGAGGATTAGGAGTTTAATTATATTAATAATAGGGATGAGTTTAAAAACGTACCACTGAAAATGCTTCTTCCTTCCACAGATCAAACATGAGGACTTGGGGGGACATAACGGGATTTCCTTTCCCTGTGATGAGTTTAAGAGCTTCAAATGCTTGAATACAACCCACAATATTTGGAACAGGTCCAATCGCTGGTGGAACTTCTTTATTCATATCCAAAACTTTTGAAATCACTTTTTTAGTTAATTCTTCTTCTTGGGAAGGTAATTTAAATATTTCCTCATAAGAAGGCGTTGAATTAGTGAAAACACTCACCTGACCCATAGTTCCATGGATAGCGCCATGTATGAATGGAATTTCAATTTCCCGGGCACATCTACTAACAATGATTCGTGTTAGTAGGTTGTCCAGTGCGTCTATAACAATCTTACTTCCTTTGAGTATTTTTACAACATTATGTTCAGTTAATTCTTCATTAAATGATTCAATATACAAGTGGGGATTAATGGAAAGAAGTTCTTCAATGGTGGCTTCGGTTTTTGGTGTTCCAATTCTTTTCATGTTGCTCATTAGCTGCCGGTTGATATTGGTTAATTCGAAAACATCTTTATCAACTATGCGAACCTTTTCAACGCCCATTCTGACCAGCATTTCCAACGCAGCCCCTCCTATGCCTCCACAGCCAATAACAGTTATTAGGGATTTTTTAAGTAGCATCTGCTGATCTCTATCAAGAATTCCTTTCTGTCGGTCTATCATTTCCCAATAAGTTTCTTCATTGTTTGATCCGGGCATAGGGCCACCAAATACCTTTCATTTATATGCTATATCACTTGATTCTATTTTAGTGTCATTTATTTTTTAACATTTTATTAACATTTTCTAGATAGTTCATTAAACCAAAAATTATATATAATAAATTGATATGTCATAATTATATATATCGAAAAATGACATAAAATGTAATTAAATTGGAATATAGTTATGAAACAAATCGTGGAATGGAATCAAATATTACATTTCTGAATAAGAAAAACAGGCTATCAAGTGGTTAAACTGAGATAACAATGTTTAATCGATATATATGGGTCACATGGGTCAATAAATTCATATTCACGGGCAGTGGTTTTAGCAGTGATTATGGGCTTTAACTTATTCAGAATGCGTTATTTTAAACGATAGATGCTGGATTTCTTAATGAATTCATGAAATTAAAAAAAATTAAAAAAGTTATCTGGGAGAAAAAAACATGAATAGGATAATTAAAGGGATAAAAGCTTATCTAACAGACTGGAAAAACCTTTTAACCCACACCATCGTGGGGGTTATAATCCTGGCCATTGCACTATTTGCTCCAGTAAGTCCCTACATACGCCTGGCTTTTGTGGGAGCGGTGGTTGCATTTAACGTGATCAGGATGAGGTATGCCTCATAAATGCAATCATGGGAAAATTCCCATCAGGGATACCAATTTATTTTTCGCAATGAAATTTTCCCATGAATTAAATATGCAGAAGATTATATTATTGAAACAGGTGATTATTGATTAAAATCGTTATTTTTGAGACAATATTCAAATTCTCATTATTAGAATAATCACTTTCAAATCACTTTCATTTTTTAAAATTTAATGATTTCAATTAGATGTTTCTCACCATTTATCTATGCACAAGAAGTAAGTTTATTGTTAGGTTTTTAGGTGGATTTTAGAAACAAATAAGTCTTTAATAAGTTCTTTTAAAACATAGCTTTTCTTAAATACCAGATAAAGGCCATATTTTATAAAGAATCATTATTTAAAGAGAAACATGCTAGAATTAGGTTAAATATATTAATAATTAAGTGCCGGGGGCGGGATTCGAACCCGCGACCTCGCGGTATCCCAGGAAAAAGTCAGAGCACTTGCTTAATACCCTATGAGCCGCGCGCTCTAACCAGCTGAGCCACCCCGGCATGGCTTATATGCTGTTCATTCTTATCTAATTTAAAGTTTTCTATGATTACTTGGACATTTAAAATTCTTTTTTTGTTTATATGATCTTGCTTATATGGTCAATTTGTTAAATTTGTATTATTTCTCATTGGTCTGAACAAACCTTTTTTAGAATACAAATTCCATACTAAGTTTGAGAGTTAAAAATAATGGGGTCTTAAAGTGGATGAGCATATTATGGAGGCTTTAGGGAAAGCTAGGGTCATAATAAGGGATGGAAAAGTGGTAAAAGTTGAAGAACCAAAAATTGATTACTGCCCTCTTTTTCACAAATACCGGGGTATTAAGAAACTCACACCCCAGGTTATTAGAGAGAACATGGAGTTCCGGGTGAAGGACTTTGGAATGTGTACCAAAGAAAGGCAACTGGAAATGGATGATTTTTTATCATTCGGGATATCAGAAACTCTGGGAACCTTACTTGATGAAAAAGTTATACAATGTGCAGTAATAGTTTGTGAAGGTAGTGGAACTGTTATTGTGGAGGATCCAGTGCTGGTGCAGGGAATTGGGGGTAGAATATCCGGAATTATAAGCACCACTCCTATTAAGGAAATTGTTAATACTCTGGGGAAAGATAAAGTACTCGAAGTAGAAAGTGCAATGATCAACCAGGTTGAAGGAGTTTTAAAGGCGATAAACCTGGGTTATAAGAAAATTGGCGTTACTGTTGCTTCTGCAGCCGATGCAGTTAAAATTCGCCAGATTGAAATAGACCATCCTCAGGTGAAGATCAGCATCTTCACGGTGCACACCACTGGTATCTCCCGGAGGGATGCAGAGGTTCTCTTTGAAAATTCTGATGTTATCACTTCCTGTGCATCTTTCCATATAAGAGAAATTGCCAAAGAAAAGGAAACATTCTCTGTGGGGGCTTCTATTCCAATTTACGCTCCCAGTGAGGATGGTGAGAAATTTCTTAAAATAAGATTGGAAAAAATCGGTGGAGTTAAAGAGAAAAAAGATGCTAAAATTCCAAATCCCCTTATTTGATCCCAAATCATATAAACAAAATCATATAAATGGACTAAAGGGATAAATTTTTGAGATTAATGGGAATTTCGTGGTAAATGATTAATTAAAGATATCGACTGGATTATGATTAGATGTAGTTAGATAAGATTTCAATTATGCATTTATAGGATTCTCATCTTTAATTCCTGAAGATTATCTCAGTCATTAATCATCCAAACCTGCAAGAGCACGTATCAGGGAACTCTGGGTGATAAGGCCCACTAAATCTCCATTTTCCACTACTGGAATTCTCTGATAACCCTTCTCTGCCATTATCCTGGTAATCTCTGTTATGGGGGTGTTTCTCTCTGCTACTTTTGGATTTTTAGTCATCAAGTCCCCTACTTTAAGGCCTAAAGCTTCACCACCGGCTAAGAGAATGTCTCGATGGGTGATAATTCCCACCAGTCTCTTATCATCCACTACAGGCAGACCTCCTACATTGCAGCGCATCATTTTCAACTTGGCGGCAGCAATCAGGTCTTCTGGTGCACTTACATGCACTTCCCGGATCATGATGTCCTGGGCATGCAGTTTTTCTATCATAATATTTAACTCTCCACTACTTACTATATATATCAATAAAGGGTGAGAAAAGTGACTCAGTTGTACCAAGCTGGCAAAGGCCAGATCACAGACGAAATACGGAAAGTAGCAGAATATGAATGCATGGATGTTCAGAAACTCACAAAAAGAGTTGCTAAAGGTCATGTGGTGATTCCCAAAAATCAAAACCGGAAAACCAATCCTTGTGGCATAGGAAAGGGACTCACCACCAAGATAAACGCCAATCTGGGTTCATCACCAGAACTGGAAAATGTGAACTTGGAGGTTAAAAAAGCCAAATTGGCAGTGGAATACGGTGCTGATGCCTTGATGGATTTATCCACCGGACCTAAATTCAGGGAGGTTCGAAAAGCAATCATGCAATCTACCAGCGCACCCTTAGGAACTGTACCTATATACCAGGCAGGGGTCACTGCTTCCAAAAAGAGGGGGGCGGTGGTTAATATGGATGAAGATGACATGTTCGAGGCCATTGAACAACAGGCTCGTGAAGGCGTGGACTTTATGACTGTGCACAGTGGCATCACACTGGATACAGTGGAAAAGGTAAAAAGGTCACAAAGATTAATGGGGGTTGTAAGTAGAGGAGGTGCTTTTTTATGTGCCTGGATACTTCATAATCAGGAGGAAAATCCGTTATATAAAAATTATGATTATCTCTTGGAAATTGCACGAGAACATGATGTAACCCTCTCCCTGGGTGATGGTCTCCGCCCAGGATGTCTGGCTGATGCTTCAGACATACCTCAAATTGGTGAACTCCTAATACTGGGGGGTCTGGTAAAAAGAGCCAGAGAAGCAGGAGTACAGGTAATGGTGGAAGGTCCGGGGCATGTGCCCTTAAACCAGGTGGAAGCCAACATGCAAATACAGAAGACAGTGTGTAAAGGTGCTCCTTTCTATGTTTTAGGGCCCATTGTAACTGATCTGGCTCCAGGGTATGATCACATCACCTCTGCCATTGGGGGAGCTCTTGCAGCAAAAGCAGGGGCGGATTTCCTCTGTTACGTCACCCCATCGGAACACCTATCCATACCCGGACTTCAAGATGTTAAAGAAGGAGTTATAGCATCTAAAATAGCTGCACAGGCTGCTGATGTGGCTAATGGTCATAAAGTGGCTTGGAAAAAGGAGCTGGATATGGCCAATGCTCGCAGGAATTTTGACTGGGAAAAACAGTACCAGCTGGCATTTGATCCTGAAAAACCCAGAAAGTGTCGTGAAAGGAAACCAACACCTGAAAGTGATATGTGTAGCATGTGTGGAGAATACTGCGCACTGAGAATGGTAAGAGATAATCTATAACTTAAATTTCATAATCTGTATTTTATCAGGAAATTAAGGTATTCAAACATTATTAATAGAATATTTGCCATAAATAAATTGGAATTTAAAAAAAATCAAAAAATAAAAACGGCCTTCAATGGAAAACTTTTATTGACATTAACTTTTTCCATTAAATCAGCTGATTCAGATGAAGGGGGAAAACAAATGCCCATGAAGCATGTAGATGGTCAAAATAAGGGTAAAGTGGTTCTTTATGCCCTAAGCACTTGTGGATGGTGTAAAAAAACTCGAATGTTACTGGAAGATCTGAAAGTAGAATATGATTATATCTATGTGGATCTTCTTGCCGGTGAGGAGAAACAGGACATCATTGAACAGGTAAAGAAATGGAACCCTCAACTATCCTTCCCAACCCTAGTCTTCAATGATGAAGAATCTATCGTTGGATTCAATGAGGATAAAGTAAAGGAGATGCTGGGATGATTCCCAATGATATTTCCAAGGAAACTGTTGACAGTTTCTACCAGAAAGTTAAAGAAGACGCTGAATCTGCAGGTTACCATCTGAACCCTGATGAAACATTCACCAAGGAACTTCTTAAAAGCATCCTGATAAACCAGGATCGTTATGGTTATGGTTCATGTCCCTGTCGTCTGTCTGCAGGAGATGAGAAAGAAGATATGGATATAATATGTCCCTGTGACTATCGTGATCCTGATTTAGATGAATTTGGAGCATGTTACTGTGGATTGTATGTATCTCGAGATATACTGCAGGGAAGGAAAAAATTAACTTCCATACCTGAAAGACGTCCTGGCCCGGATGAAAGATCCAGAAATCAGGAAAGTGCCCTGGAAGAGCACATAACATCACTTTATTTGCCGGTGTGGAGGTGCCGTGTTTGCGGATACTTATGCGCCCGGGAAGAACCTCCAGAAACCTGTCCGATATGTAAAGTGGGTAAAGAGAGATTTGAAAGATTTATATGAATAATAAATGGATATAAATCAATTTAAATCAAGTTTATTTTGCATAACTCACTAATAACTTGTTCGAGGCTGATTATGGAGTTATAAGATATTATTAAAGATCATTCAATGGTAGGTCCTAAGGGAAAATTTATTAATGGTTAGCAATATAAGGGGATACATATAAGATATGTAATATTGAAAATTATGTAAAATTCATATTAGCAATATTATATTTTCTCCCCAAAGAACAAAAGGTGGAATTCGAATGGATTATATGTTTGAGCTGTATGAGCAAGTTAAGGATGATATGAAGTTTTTCATAGCTTCTGATGTGAGAGCTAAGATTTTAATCAGTTTAAGAAGTGGTTCAAAGAATCTGGCTGATTTACGAAAGGAAATTCACTTGAGTTCCTCAACCATATTGCATGGGATGAATCAACTGGAACAGAAAAATTTCATTTTCCGGGAATCAGGTAACTATTCTCTCTCCCAAACAGGTGAAGTTGTTGCCAATAAATTAATCGATGTAATGCGTTCATTCTATTCTTTAAACCTCTGCGAAGGTCTTTTCTTAAATCATGACATTAGCTGTATCCCTCCAGAACTATTTAAGGATATAGGGTGCCTGGAAAAAGCATTCATTGTCAAATCAACCAGCACTAACATAATGAGGCCTCAAGAAGTTTTATCAGAATTTTTAGCCAAAAGCAAAAATTTCAAACAGCTAACATCGGTATACAACCCTTCAAGTGTTCAGATATTCCTAGAAACTCTGGAGAAAAAGGGCAAAGTTCAGCTGATAATGACCGAAGGCATCATTGAAAAATTAGTGGAAACTGCTGGCGCGGAAAAACTGGAAAAATGGATAAAAAAGGGTAATCTGCAGTTAATGAAAATTGATGAGGATGTTAAAATATCTCTAACTTCTGGTGATAATTTCATTGCTCTGGGATTATTCTCAACTGACGGAGCATATGATTTAAACATTTCTCTAATCAGCCATGGAGACGAAGCTATTTCATGGGGTAGCAGATTGTTCGATTATTATCTCCACCAAGCCACTCCAGTAACACTGGATAAACAAGGAATACATGATGAGATAATGGTCATGGAAAAATAGATAAATTTCTTTCAGTTGGAATTAAAGCAGTTCATATTTTTTATTTTTTACATTTTTTTCATAATTTTTAGTTTTTATCAGACTACACTTTACATTTGCAATTTTTAAAAAATTTAAGGAATTATATTGAGATAATTCTGATTATAACTATATAGAAGGCTTCGGTTAATTAGGGTAATGGAATCATAGTTAACTTAAAATGTGATTGGGGCAAAATAAAAACAACTATTAATAACTATTAAATTGGTTGTCAATTACCTCATAAATTAAATTATTAATTAATAATACTAGTGGGATGTTATGGCGGAAGAAATTAGAGTTCTAATATTGGAAGATGTGCCATTGGATGCTGAACTAATTGAAACACAGCTTAAAAGAGAGGGTCTAAAATTTAAATCCAAGATGGTGGAAAAAGAAGAAGAATATCGCCGAGCCCTGGTAGATTTCAAGCCGAGTATCATTCTGGCAGATCACTCCCTACCCCAGTTTGATGGCATCACTGCCATGAACTTGGCCCATGAAATCGCACCCAACACCCCCTTCATTTTTGTCAGCGGTAAAATAGGTGAGGATTTCGCTGTTGAAATGCTTAAAGAAGGTGCAACGGACTATGTACTTAAAAATAACCTTACTAAATTGCCTCACGCTGTCAAAAGAGCTTTAAAAGAGGCTAAAGAAAAGATTGAAAAGTTGAATGCGGAACAGGCTCTTAAAGAACGTGAAGAAAGATACAGGACTCTTTTTGAATATTTCCCCAATTATGTGGTACTTTTAGGATTAGATGGGAAGATTATGGATCTTAATCATGCTGCTGCAAAATTCAGCCCACTATCCCGTGATGATACCATAGGTATGCACTTCACAGATCTGCAGTCAATTACTGGGGAAGATTCTTCCTATTACCAGGAACTATTTAAAAAGTTCCTGGATGGTGAGGAAGTGGGTCCATTTGAATCTCGTCTTGTATCTCGAGAAGGCGAAACACGGCTAATGGAAATTCATCCTGCTCCTTTACTTAAAAATGGTGAATTATTCGCAGTACAAATAATAGCACAGGATATCACAGAACGTAAAAAGGCAGAAACAGAAATAAATGCATCCTTAAAGGAAAAAGAGATGCTTCTGGGCGAAATAAATAGTCGGGTAAGTAATTACATGACTATGATTTCCAGTCTCTTAGAACTCCAGTCAGTTTACATGAAAGATGAGGAGAATAGAGAAGTTTTAAAAGACAACAAGAATCGTGTGAAATCAATGTTACTCATACATGATGGATTTTCTCAATCTGAAGACTTTGCATTGATCGATTTTTCCAAATATATCCAAAAACTCATTGAACTCATCACCAACTCCTATAACGTAGATACAGATAGGATCCAGATGAAGACAAGAACCGATGGATTAATGCTGGATATTGATGCTGCCATACCCTGCGGACTAATTGTAAATGAATTGTTAACCAATGCTGTTAAACACGCCTTCCCTGGAAATCAAAAAGGAGAAGTTGTTGTGGAATTTGGTCTTGACAATCAGGAAAATAATGTTTTAATTGTAAATGATAACGGGGTGGGTCTTCCTGATAAGATCAATTTTAAAGATAGTGGAACAATGGGTTTTCAACTGGTTAACAAATTGGTGAATCAGTTAAAAGGTAGCATAATACTTTCCAGAGATAAAGGAACCACTTTCCAGATAATTTGGTCAGAATCGGAGTATTAATCTCAAAATCTAGCATATCTCTGATTTTTTACCATTCAACTAATTTATTCTCATCAAATTCTTTTAGTAGATTTTTAGCAAGATTCAACGAATGCTTGAAAGATTTGATTTTTTTAAGGCAAAAGTTTCATTTAAATAACATGATTTCATATTATAATTTAACAATAGCCTAAAAAAAGGAAATTTAATGGATTTATGGGTGATAAGCCAATGCTTTACCTGGAATTAGTGAGAGTGTATGAAGATTTAGAATCCACCACCAAAAGGCTGGAGAAAACTTCCATATTGGCCAGTTTCCTTAAAAAAGTAGGTGATGAAGAACCTCAAATTCTCCCTGTAGTTACATTAATGTCTATGGGGCGAATTTTACCAACATGGAGTGAAGAAGAGCTGGGAATTGGTTCTAAACTTCTTATGAAAGCCATTTCAATGGCAGTTGGAGTTTCTGTTGCTGATGTGGAGAACCTGATGCGGGAAACTGGTGATATTGGAGTGGCTACTCAGGAACTGTATCAGAAAAAAAGTCAGGTAACTCTCTTCACCAGACCACTCACCATTAGTAAGGTACATGGCAATCTCATAAAAATGGTTAATATTTCTGGTAACCGGGCTCAATTCAAGAAAATTGATTATTTAATGGAGTTATTATCATCTGCATCACCCTTAGAGGCTAAATATTTATCTAGAACAGTTTTAGAAGAACTCAGAGTGGGTGTAGGTGAAGGCACCATGAGAGATGCCATATCCCAGGCATTTAACATCCCAACTGAAGTTACAGAAAGAGCTCACATGCTCACTAACGATATGGGACTAGTTTCTGAAGTCGCCAGGATGCAGGGAACAGAAGGATTGAAAAAGTTAACTCTAAAACCAGGCAAACCCGTAAAACCCATGCTGGCACAGCTTTCACCAGGAATAGCTGAAAGTGTTGAAGAAATGGGTTGGGCCCTGTGTGAAACTAAATATGATGGAATAAGGGTTCAAATTCATAGATATGGTGATAAAATAGATGTTTTCACCCGTAGACTGGAAAATATTTCCCATGCACTCCCAGAAATAGCAGATTATATAAAAAAATCACTCCCACACCAAGATTTAATTGTGGAGGGGGAGATAATTGCCAGCAGGGATGGGAAACCCATATCATTCCAGTACATGCTTCAGAGAGTGCGCAGGAAATATGAAGTTGAAAAAATGATTTCCAAGATACCAATCACCCTATATCTCTTTGACGTGCTTTATTACAGAAAACCAGTTTTGGATGAACCTTTAAAGAAAAGAAGGGAGATTTTAGAATCTATGGTCACCCCAGATCCTGGTAAACTGGAGCTTTCAAGACAGGTTAAAGTAACTCCTCCAGAAATCCAAAAGGCCCATGAACTTTTCGAAACATCAATTAAGGCGGGACATGAGGGGATCATGATTAAAGATCCTAATGCGCCATACATGCCGGGTATCAGGGGCAAGAAAATGCTAAAATTAAAGGCAGAACCAGAAACACTGGATTTGGTGGTGGTGGGTGGAACCTACGGAACAGGTAAAAGAGCGCACCTAATAGGATCCTATCTAATGGCAATTCAGGATGAAAACGGGCAGTTTAAACCTCTTGCCTATGCTGCCACAGGACTTGATGATAAAACATTGCTGGAGCTTTCTGAAATGGTGGAACCACTTATTATAAGCAAAGAGGGCAGAAAGGTTAAAATTCAACCTTCCATAATCTTGGAAATAGCCTTCAGTGAAATCGTGGAAAGTCCTGAATCAGAAACCGGGTATTCATTACGTTTCCCTGTTGTTAAAAGGATCAGGAATGATCGCAGTCTAGATGAAATTGATACTCTGGAGAGAATAGAATCTATTTTCAGGAATTCAAAAAAGAATTAAGCAAATTCGAGGGATTTGCAAGATATATTAGATAATTCATTATACTCTCTGTTTTAACCTAGCAATTACTTATTTAACAGGGTAATTCCTGTTTAAATGATGCTTATATTTTATTCCATTATCGAATTCAATTATTTTTTTTGAAAGCTAGTTTCTACCCTATTTTACCCTTTATAAGAACAACTAAAATATTATTAACTATTGCAGTTATAGTATTATTGGTGGTATTATGGAAGATAGTAAGATCTTTAAACTGGCATTATTTACAGCAATTTTGGGATTGGTGGGTATGATTGTTTCTGCAAATTATATAACTCCTCAAAAAGTCCAAATCAAAGATTTGAATCGAGGAATGCTTGATAAAGAAGTTTCAGTTGAAGGATTGGTTACAGGAGTGAGCCAATCACAGAAGGGTGGAACATATTTCCTGGAGTTAATGGATGGAACAGGGAAGATGAAGTTGGTGATATTTGAGAGTGCAGCCTCTGAAATTCAGAAAACCAGTATAAATATTCAAAACTTCGATCATCGCCGTATAAGTGTTGTGGGGAGAGTTACAGAGTATCAGGGTAATCTGGAAGTTATCCTAAAGGATGCCAGTTCCCTGAAGATTTTAGCATAATCTATTTTGGCATAAGAAGAGATGCCGTTGCCTATAGGTAAGATTAGAGGTAAACTGTTTAGGTTTAAATTTGGTAAAAAAAATTTCATGTTATCTACCAGACCTTTTAAGTCCGATAGTGTATCCTTTGATTTCATCAAGAATGTCATGGGCATAATAAGCGGAGAAAATAATCCCCAGAACAGTAGTAAGCCAGAAGGAAGCTAGGCGGTCCACCATGGCTATGCTTCCACCCAATGCACTTGGAACTCCGAAAAGCACGAAAAGACCGGTGAGGGAAAGTTCAATAGAACCAATACCTCCAGGCAGGGCAGACACGATTCCAATGATATTGGCCAGGAGGAAGATGATTATAATGGCTGCAAAACCAATTTCAACATCGAAAGCCATGAAAACCACGTAAAGACGGGCACATTCAAAAATCCATGACGCTGCGGTTAATATGAAAACAATAGAAAGATTCTTAAAACTGCTGAATGATTGGGTGTACTCAATCATGCCCCGTAATCCCTGGGTGAACTTATGATAGAAGTTTTCCACCACTTCTTCACTAATAGGTAAGAATCTGATAATGGAATGAAAACGGTTATAAATCCATAAACTGGTATCCTCCCTCCAGTTAATAAGGTAGATGAGTATTAAAAGTCCAATGGAAGCTAAACCTCCTAATATAGCTATTAATCTAACTTTGGGAAGAAGAAATGCGCAGGTGATCAGTAGAACTGCCACAATAAATCCGTCAAAGAATCTTTCGGTTAACCCTGCAGACAAACCCTCAGAAAGGGTTATTTCATTGATTTTTTTACCGGCAACTGCGGTTAAAACCTCCCCACCGCTGCGCATAGGGGTGAAATTACCTGCAAAAAGTCCAATGATCTTGACAATAAAGTTCTTCTTAAACTCCCAGGGTTGATTGATAATATAACCCCATCTTAGAGACCTTACCCACACCACAAAAAGATGTATGAAAACTGCCAGTAATATCAGCCAGGGATTGGCAGATTTTATAACCTCCCACATTTGCTGGGGGCCAATCCAGATGACCAGGAGCACCAGTAAAAGGATGCTCACCAGGAAAACATAGTACCTTTTCAAGTTTTAGATCCTCCGGAGTAGTTTACGCACCAGAAGGCGCAGTGTGAACATAATATAATGCACAACATGACGGAATCGAACATAAGACTTTTCATTACCATAAGTACACTCAATGGGCTTTTCCCCAACAGCTAAGTTGTTTTCAGATGCTTTACACAGAACTTCTGATTCATAAACATAGTCATTATAGTTTATATCAACAAAAAATGCTGCTGCTTTTTTAGATATTACTCTAAATCCGCATTGGCTGTCAGTGATATGATAACCTGTCACGAATCTTATCAGACGGGTGGTTATTCCATTGGAAAGCCGGCGTTGCCAGGGCATGTTTTTAGGTGGAATATCCATGAAACGTGATCCTATAATCACATCTTTTCCAACCATCCCCTCCACCAAGCGAGGTATACAGCGAGGGTCGTGCTGACCATCACCATCAATAATTACAATCATATCATAATCATTTCTAATAGCATATCTGAGTCCAGTTTTGATTGCTGCACCTTTTCCACGATTTTTTTCATGTTTAATAACTCTAGCATTGCCTTTTTTTGCCAGAGTTGCGGTTTTATCTTCAGATCCATCATCTACAACCAAGACGTGGGAGTACTTTTTAACACCATCCACAACTTTTTGTATGGTTTTTTCTTCATTATAAGCGGGAATAATAGTTATGATTTTCATTTAAAATTCCTATAATTCATTAATATGAAATATGGTAAAGTTAGCAATAGTATCAGCAATAGTATAATGTTATAATTTAAATAGGTTTCATTTCATATAAAACATGGTGTTTTAAATGAACTACTCCCTCCTTACCCAAAAAAGGCATTTTTTATTATTAATCCCAGCTTTAGCTGCTTTAATCATAGCATTAATTCCTACTTTGAAGTACCAGTGGCCTTTAAGTTGGGATATATATTATCATGTGCATATAAGCAAGCTTTATTTGGCTCAGGGATTCACCTTCTGGGACTCCTTAACCTACGCACCCTACGGAAGGCCCATATTCTATCCACCCCTCTTCCATTATCTCCTGGCACTTATTTCCATAATTTTCCATGGGGATCTATTCCAAGTTTCCCGATATCTGCAGCCTGTTTTCGCATTTCTATTGGTTTTATCATTTACTTGTGTGGCCAAAGAGTTCTACAATCTGAAAATAGGAATTTTAGTTGGATTTTTTTTGTTTTTCACTTCAGTGTTCCACAGGGCCATGTTACCCATACCTGAAACCATGGCTTTAATATTCTTTCCCCTGGCAGTTTACCTTTACTACAGGGCCTTAGAAGGAAAAGGATCAAAATATGCAGTTATAGCAGGTATTATCAGCGGATTAATGATGTTAACTCATAATCTCACCGCATTAATTATGCTGGGAGTGGTATTGCTATTCACATTAGCCTTGAAAATACGAAAGGAAAAAGTGGATTATAAGTCTTTATGGATATTTCTAGGTTTCACCCTTCTGGTGGCATCTATCTGGTGGCTTCCTTTAATCATTCAGCATGGATTTGTTTTCAATAATCCTCAAACAATTATAGAGGGGCCTGTTGAGTATTTAATCATATTGGGTAAGACAGTAGGTGTTCCAGGGATAATATTCGCTATTTTATGGTCATTCATCCAATTCAGGAAAAAAAATAGTGATAAAGTTCATGAATTGTACTGTAAAGATGTTTTAATGATTATATGGGTTTTATTCTTATTGGTATTGAGCAACGTCTATTTGCTGGGAGTTTCCATCTTAATTGATCGGATTTTAAACTTTCTAGTCTTTCCGGTGATGGTCATGGCAGCTCTGGGCCTGGAATCCATCAAAGATTTAAATGGTAAAAAACAGGTTTATGATAAATTACACCGGGTTTTAGTTGTTCTTCTTATACTTGGCGCAGTTATATCTGGTTTAAACTATGCTATTTCGGTTAAACCATTGGTAAATGACTCTCAAAGGGATTTAGCCCAATGGTTCGCTGAAAACGGGGATAAAAAGGGGGTAGTAATGTCTTTAACTGAAGGAATCGACCCTGTGATTGTTTCCATTTCAAGACAACCAGTCTCCACAGGAGGCTACCAGCCAGGAATGGTTAAAGTATTGGATCGAGACCTTTACTACAGTGGAACCTACACCAAAGAGGATGTTAGGAGGGATAAAATCAAATACTTTGTAGAGTCATCTCCCATACCTCACCAGAGTTATTTCACCCTGGTTTACCAGAACAAAGATTATAAAGTTTGGAGGGTAGATATCTAGATGTATTGTATTCAAAATATGCTATTCAGACAGGATAAGTAATTATTTAATGATTCAGGAAAATCTTACAGGAAAATAGATTAAAGACAATGTTATTCAAAATATAATTAAATAAAGGATAAATTTTTATAATAAAATTAATCATCGAAGGATTAAGGATTAATTTATAATCAATTGACATTCAAAAAATGATATCAGGCAGTTTAATCTTACGAATGGAATTAATTAATTTTAGAATTCTTTAAAAAATTTCAACGTATCTTACAGGAAGTGTGTTTATGAAAAAGTTATTCGGAACATTTGGGGTTAGAAGAATCGCTAATAAAGAGTTAACACCTGAATTCGCATCAAAACTAGCAGCAGCGTATGGGACACTGGTTAAAGGATGGGTGGCAGTAGGAGGAGATCCCAGAACATCCACCCCCCTCATAAAACATGCAGTAATAGCTGGACTTCTATCATCCGGTTGCCGTGTGGTTGATCTGGGAATATTACCCACACCTGCAGTGCAATACGCAGTCAGAAACTACTATGATGGTGGAGTGATCATCACAGCATCCCATAACCCTCCACAGTACAATGGTATTAAATTCGTGGATGAAGATGGAATAGGCATAGCTGAAGAAATGGAACTTAAAATTGAGGATATGTTCTTCAATGAAAACCCGGACAGAGTTAGCTATGATGAAATTGGTGAAGTCACCACCAATGATGGTCTGGTGGATGAATACATTGAGGAGGTCATCCAGAGGGTGGATCATGATGCCATAAAAGATGCTAATTTGAAGGTCATAGTGGATTGTGGAAGTGGAGCAGCCTGTTCCACCACACCTTATATCCTGCGTAAAATGGGATGTGAGGTTACCACCTTAAACTGCCAGCCAGATGGATTTTTCCCAGGAAGAAACCCGGAACCCACTGAAGACAACCTTCAAGAACTCATAAAAACAGTTAAAGCCACTGGGGCTGATCTGGGAATTGCCCATGATGGTGATGCCGACCGAACCATATGTATTGATGAGCAGGGGAACTTTGTAATGGGGGATAAAACATTCGCCCTGGTAGAAAAACATTTACTCCAGGAAAACCAGGGAGGACTCATAGTAACCACTGTAGCCACCTCCACTGCAATATACGACATTGCTGAAGAGTACGGTGGTGAGGTAACTGCAACCCGCGTGGGAGACCTACTCGTAGCCAGAGAACTGAAAAACAGTGATGGTTTATTTGGGGGAGAAGAAAACGGAGGTCTAATATTCCCTGATTTCGTTTATGGTAGGGATGCAGCCCTTTCAACAGCTAAAATAGTGGAAATCATGGCTTTAACTAAAAAACCACTTTCCCAGCTGGTGGCAGAATTACCAGCCTACCAGTCAGTAAAAATGAAGGTGGAATGTCCTGATAACCGTAAACAGGAGATTATGGATAAAATTGCTCAAGACACACAGGAATATGAAATAGACACCACTGATGGTGTGAAAATATTCAGAGAAGAAGGATGGCTTATTATCCGCCCCTCAGGAACAGAACCAATATTCAGATGCTTTGCAGAGGCTAAAGATGTGAATGATGCTCGGAAAATGGCGGAGTGGGGTATATCCCTGGTAAACAAACATTTAGAAAACTAAAATCGTTTAGAAACTAAAATTTGGAATAATTTACTTCCGTCTTTTCGTATCCTTACTTTTTTTCTATTCTTTTTTGTCCAGGGTCATCAAAATAGAAGCCATAGAACTCAGCACAATAGGCGCATAAAGGGAATTTATCGTATCGATAGCGACTACCATCTTCTTTATTCATGTCAAACTTTTTACCACAAGTGTAGCAGGTCTCTAATTTTTCACTTTTATCCATTTCACTTTTATCTATTTTTTCAGGTTCTTTATGTATATCGGATTCTACGCTGGTATTTTTAAGTTTTTCATTTTCTTCAAGGTTATTTTCCTGTATATTAACACCACCTACTGGCTAATAATAGTATAGGTGCATTTATCGATATTTTTAGTCTAAATTTCTAATAATAATTTTTTATGATATACTTTTTTAAGGGTTTAAATCTAGGATTTATCATCTGGTTGATTCTCAAACCAATGATATTATTTCTAATAGTTCATCATTCTGTTATTTTCAGAGACTGATATAAGTTTTTCAAAAGGTAATGGAAAAATAGATTATGGAATAAGTACAAAAAATATGGTCATGAAGCAAAAAAGAAAAATTGCCTGGGGGATCACGGGAAGTGGTGAGAAACTGGTTGAAACAGTGGAAATTATGCAGCAGATGAGGGATGAGTACCATAAACAATTCGAGATTAGAGTATTCATTTCTAAAGCAGGAGATCAGGTTTTAAAATATTACAACCTCTCAAACACTCTGGAAACAAAATTTGACAAAACCTGGACTGAAATAAATTCCAATGCCCCTTTCTTAGCTGGTCAGATTCAACTGGGAAGATACGAATTTCTCCTGGTGGCTCCGGCAACCTCCAATACTGTGGCTAAAATATCCCTGCGCATAGCTGACACCTTACTAACCAACGCAGCTATCATGGGTCAGAAAACAAACACACCCCTTTATATTATGCCCACAGACTTCAGGGAGGGTATTGTTACCACTAAACTCCCCAATGGTAAAGATCTGGAGTTAACCATAACTCGGGAGGATGCAGAGCACGTGGAAAGGGTTGCGGCAATGGAAAGCACTACTGCATTTGAAAATCCGGAAGAAATTCCAGCCATATTCGAAAAGCACGCACAAATGCTTAAAGATTAAATAAGTTCTCTTCTAAGCTGCAGGGTTGCACTGAATTTCTTAACGGGCATGCCTTCATCAGTATCATCACTGATGGGGGATATACCTCTGAAATAGTGTTCCACTGCACCGGTATGGTCTATGTCCATGGGAATAGTTTCCATGTCATCCAGTCCCTCGAAGAAATGATAAATTTCCATTATTTTTTCTTCAGGGCCTTTGAAATTAACAATTAAGGCTCCTTCTCTTTTATTTTGGAGGGATATGTATTTATCATCCACATCCAAAGAAATGTCCTTCTTTTTACTCCCACTCACTCTATGAAAAACGATATTTGACATATTTTACCCCCAATTTTTTTACCAATTTTTTTTAAATAGGCTTTGTAGGAATCATTTAGTATGATGGGATCACTATTTTAGTATTATAGCGTAATACTGGAGTGATCCCCATGCGTGATTTTAACCTAACGAACTTATAAAATTTACTTACAACCGCGTTTAAAGTGGCTGAAATGACCATACCTACTTATTCGTGCGAAATCTTCAAAGCATAATTTTACACAAAACACCAAATATGGCTTTATATGTTTAATGAAACCTTTGAGGCTGAAATACCGTGAAATTTGTTCAAAATTGTGCAATTAATGCCCCAAATAATACAGGAAACACTTGGCTTAAAAAAGAGATTCCCTCCTTCACCACATTTCAAAAATTCTTCAAGCGTTTCGGATCCCTATTTTCTTCGATTAAAATGCTAAGTTAAACAGTTGAATTATTTGATGTAAATGAACCATGGGTGGCTGTAGATGGAACTGGCCACTCCGAAGACCAAGCCAGCATATATATTACGCTAAAAAAAATCGAAAAAAGAAAAGAAAAAAGGATAAAAAGCTACACTAAAAACCAAATATTAATAGAAACCCAAAAATACACAAGCATATATATTTGCTCAAAAAGTAGCCAGAAGGTCCTAAAAATTGATTCAAAAAGATGTAAATACAACTATATTATGAAAAACAAAAACAATATAGAAAACAATCAGGGATTCAGATTAGAAGAGTATTCGACAGTTAAAAAGAATACACACACCTCTTAAAGGAAGAATACAAAATAGCATCCAAGCATGGCACTGGCCAAAAAAACGGATCAAAAAAAGGTATAATATCGATTAAGCATGCAATCATATAGCATTAAAAAAAAAATGATAGCATCTAAGGAGCATTGTAGAAACAGTGATTTCAGTTTTAAAAAGATTATTTGGAGTTAAAAACAATAGCCGAAGTGATATTTTAAGAAACAAAGAAATCAAACTACTAAATATATGTTATAAACCTACATCGCTACGTGAAACACTTATTGTTCAAATTCTAAAAAGGATTTCTACAGAGAAAAATTTTTTAAAAAATTTTTTTTCCAATTATTCTATGACGAACTGTTCGTAGTTAACTATATTATTATGTGCTAACAATATCATTAATACTAATTAATACTAAATTTTTATCTAACATAAAGGAGGTGAAAAACTTGAAAAAACAAATAATGCTTTTAACAATCACCCTACTTACTGTTCTGATTTCGTTTTCAGCAGTCAATGCAGCAGATACTTATGTAAATGGATCTGTGGCCACTTCTGGAGACGGGAGCTCATGGGCCCAAGCATTTAAGACCCTAAGTGAAGGTTATACTGGTGTGACAGATGGTAATAAGATCAACATAGCACCCGGTATATACTCAGGATCCGGAAATACACCTATTCACATAAATAAAGACATTACAATCCAGGGAGCAGGACAGGATAAAACCATTATCGATTGTGAGAATATTGGAGGAGCATTTACTGTTGCTACTGGTAAAACAGTTACATTCAACGATCTAACCATTAAAAACTCAAATTCATTTGCCGGTTCTATTAACATCAACCAAAATGGTAACATTAACGTCAATAGATGTACTTTCACTGAGAACTCGGGATTAGTGGGCAGTGCTATCTATAATAACTATGGTTATGCTACTTTAACAGACTCTACTTTCACAAGTAACACTGCACAAGGTGGTGGTGGAGCTATCCATAACAATGCAGGTCATTTGACAGTAAACCGTTGTATTTTCACAGATAATATTGCAAATGGTTGTGGTGGAGCTATCTATAACTTTGGTGGTTTCAACGATCAAGGTACTTTAAGCGTCACCGAATCCAGTTTTACGGGTAACACTGCAGGATCAACACAATCAGGTGGTGCTATATACACTTACCATGGTACTTCAACTGTGAGTGGTTCCACATTTACGGGTAACACTGCAGGCTTCGGAGGTGCTATCTCCACTCACCTTGGTACTTCAACTGTGAGTGGTTCCACATTTACGGGTAACACTGCAGGCTCCGGAGGTGCTATCTACAACGAATTACGTGCTTTGACTGTGACCAATAGTAATTTCATCGGCAACAGTGCAAATGGCGACGGTGGAACCATATACAACAGTTATGGTACTTTAATTGTAAGCAGTTCCACATTTACAGGTAACAATGCCGGAACAACACAAGGTGGTGGAGCAGTCTTTAACTGGGGTACTGCTACCATAACTCATAGTATCTTCACAAGTAACACGGCAATGTATGGTGGTGCTATTTATAATCGACCTCAATCTACCTCAGAAGGGACTTTGACCGTCAGTGGTTGTAATATCGCAAGTAACACCGCATCCCAAGGTGGAGCGTTCTATAACTGGGGACCGTTGACTGCTCATTACAACCGAATTATAGGCAACACCGCAACCGACCTCACCGATGGTAGCAATGCAATCCACAATGCATGGTCTGGAGTCATCCAAGGAGAGCATAATTGGTGGGGCTCAGATAAAGATCCTAAAACCATTCCAAACCTAATTGCAGCAACAGATGGTTCTGATGTTAACGTTGATGTTGCTCCATGGCTTGAACTGAATATATACTCTGACCCATCTACTATTTACACTGGACAGAGCTCAAAAATCACTGCCAATGTTTACATGGATTCTGATAATGTGGATCACAGTCAAGACGCAGAAAAATTCTTTAGTGGACCAGAACTTACATTTACCACCAATTTGGGAAATATTGGAAGCAAAACTATCACAGTGCCATGGGCTCTGGGATTAGTCACAACCTTTTTAAGAGGTGACGAAGGACCTGGAATAGCCACATTAACCGCAATGGATGGTTATATAGTTTCCACTACAGTAAAAATTCTACAAGCTCCTAATGTAAGCGCAGCGTCAGCAATATCAAGCAAAACCATAGCCATGCAAAAAACCGGCACACCTATGGCAGGAATAGTTTTAGCCATTCTGATGGTACTGGGTGGAGTTATCAGCACACGAAAAAACCAATAAAAGAGATTTTATCCCACATTTCTTTTTTTTTATTTTGATGAAGTTTTTAGATTTTTTTCAGATAAAAGTTTAGCATAAGGTGGGTTTTTCCATTTAAAAAATATCTATGGTCTTTAAAAATAAAATAAAGCTTTAATGGTTATTTTTCTAGAATTTATAGCCAATATCTCTTAAAAATTTCTTTCTCCAAGTAACATCTTCTTCCGTTTCAATATCTTTAGGTTTGAAACCATCAATTACTCCAATTATGCCTCTTCCCTGTTGGGATTCTACTATTAGAACTTGAACTGGATTGGCAGTTGCACAAAAGAGGTTAACTACTTCTGGAACATTCCGGATACTTTGGGTTAAGTTGATGGGGAATGCATTGCGAAGGAAAATCAGAAAGCTGTGGCCGCAGGCCATCTCTAACATTTTTTCTGCAGCTAACTTTTCCAGTTCCACGTTATTACCAGCAGTTCTCACTTTACAGTCACCTGAAGCCTCTCCAAATGCTAATCCGAACTCTGCTTGGGGCACGGTATTAACAATGGCCTCATAAAGATCTTCAACTGTCTTTATGAAGTGGCTCTGACCCAATATAAGATTACAATCTTCAGGTGCTTCCAATTTAACCGATAAAATATCAAGTTTCATATTAATCACTTTGAATTCCTTTATTTGTCTAAATTTTCTTAAAAATTTGAATAATTTTGTGGACGTTTGGAAATGTTTATTATATTAGGGGGTCATTATTAGTTAGCTTAACTATCGATTGTTTCTCGAGCATTAATGGTGGTAATTTATTTATAGTAGCACAATTTAATTGTCATTAACAATCATTATAAAATGATACAAATCATTACCTCAAAAATTATTATATAGAATTGGAGTCAGATCACATACCTAGAATTAGATTTAAGATCTGATAATCCTGTTTGTTTTATAAACCATGGCTATCCAGCCAAGGGCTTGACTAAAAAAGGTTTAACCATGTTGATTGTGAGGTTTTAGTTATGAAAGAGAAGATGAAGGAAATAGGGCTGCGTATTATGGAGCTTAGAGAGCTTTCAGATATCAGTGTTCAGGATATGGCGAACTACCTTGAAATCCCTCTGCAAACCTATCAGGAATATGAAGAAGGTAAAGCAGACATTCCTGCCAGTATCCTGTTTGAAATCGCTCAAAAGCTGGAAGTAGACATGGGACTGCTTCTTACTGGGGAAGAGACCAGAATGCACATTTTCAGCGTGACCAGAAAGGGGAAAGGAGTTGAAGTGGGCCGTAGAAAACAGTACCAATATGAGAATCTGGCTGAAAAATTCATCCACAAAAAAGCTGAACCCTTTATTGTAACTGTGGAACCCAAAAAAGGTGCTAATAAACCTACAACAAACTCTCATCCGGGACAGGAATTCAACTATATTTTAGAGGGGGTACTGAAAATTTACATCCATGACAATGAGATCATACTCCATGAAGGGGATTCAATCTTCTTTGATTCATCCTATGAACATGCCATGGAAGCCCTGGAAAACAAACCAGCCAAATTCCTGGCCATTGTAATGTAGGACCTATTCATGTGATGGGAACTAATTATAACAGCGAATCAGGATTAAAAAGAAAAAATGCAGTTTAGTTAAAATAAAATTATTAGGTTTTATTTAAAATTAAGTTAATCGGTGATTAATATGTCATCTTTACTGGATAAATTCGTATCAAAAACAGATTTCGAGTCATATCAGGACTTCAGGGATAATTTCCATATAAAAATCCCAGAAAACTTCAACTTTGCCTATGATGTGGTGGATGAATACGCTCGGGAAGACCCGGATAAAGTCGCACTGGTATGGTGCAATGATGAAAAAGATGTAAAGTTCACTTTCAAAGAGTTGAAAGAGTATTCAGATCGAACAGCTAACTTTTTCAAAGATCAGGGTATAGGAAAGGGAGATCGGGTAATGTTAACCCTTAAAAGCCGGTATGAATTCTGGTTCTGTATCCTGGCCCTTCACAAATTAGGAGCCATAACTATCCCTGCCACCCATATGCTGAAAACCAAAGACATAGTCTACCGTATAGAAAATGCAGGGATCAAGATGGTGGTTTGTATAGCTGAAGATGGGGTACCAGATTATTTTGATGAAGCTCAAAAAGAATTAGGTGAGATAAAGCTCATAAAGTCTATTGTGGGGGATGAGGACAGAGATGGCTGGCTGAACTTCCGCAAAGAGATTGCCAGTGCATCACCAGAATTTGAACGTCCAACAGGTGATGATGGAACCAGAAATGATGAAATAGCACTTATATATTTCTCATCAGGAACCACAGGCATGCCAAAAATGATAATGCATGACTTCACCTACCCTTTTGGACATATACTAACAGCTTACTGGCAGAACGTATTCGATAATGGACTTCATTACACTGTAGCGGACACTGGCTGGGCTAAGGCCATGTGGGGTCAGATATATGGGCAATGGATATTAGGCAGTGCAGTATTTGTCTATGACTATGATAGATTTGACGCTGGTAAAATGCTTGAAAAGGCATCGTACCATGGAGTTAATACCTTCTGCGCTCCACCTACCATATACCGCTTCCTCATCAAAGAGGATCTTTCTCAGTACGACTTTTCCACCCTTAAATATGCAGTAACTGCTGGTGAACCATTAAACCCTGAAGTTTACAACAAGTTTAAGGAATTCACCGGACTCAAGTTAATGGAAGGTTTTGGCCAGACAGAGTGCGTGGTTTGTGTGGCTAACTTCCCCTGGATGGAACCCAGGCCCGGATCCATGGGAAAACCATCACCGGGTTATGATATTCAACTCATGAACTCCGAGGGAAAGATATGCGATGTGGGTGAAGAGGGTGAACTGGTAATAAAAACTGCTGATGGAAAACCACCAGGTCTCTTCAGAGGATATTACCGGGAAGAAGAAAGAACTGAGGCAGCCTGGCACGATGGCTACTATCACACAGGTGACACTGCCTGGATGGATGAAGATGGATATTTATGGTTCGTAGGACGTAACGATGATATGATAAAAAGTTCCGGGTATCGTATTGGCCCCTTCGAAGTGGAAAGCGCGGTCATTTCACATCCATCCGTACTGGAATGTGCCATAACTGGGGTTCCGCATCCAGTAAGGGGGCAGGTGGTAAAAGCTACCATTGTACTCACTGCAGATTATGAAGCTTCCCCAGAACTGGCTAAAGAAATACAAAACCATGTTAAACAGGTAACTGCTCCCTACAAATATCCTAGAGTAATAGAATTCGTGGATGAGCTCCCTAAAACCATAAGTGGTAAAATCAGGCGTGTAGAAATCCGGGAAAGGGATGAGAAACAGTAAATTGATAATAGATATTCCAGTCCATGTCAGTCCATGTAATTGTTCATCTATAATTAGAGAAATTAATTAGAGAATTTGAATAATTTAATGAACTGATCTGATAAAAAACCATAATAAACAACCATTGATAAAATTTACTAGGATTCTAAGAGATTAAGAATTAAAGGATGAAGATGGATCATGACGAGTAGGAAGAAAGAACCTTATCCTGTTTTCAACGAACTTGAATGTAAAGCATGCGAAAGATGCGTAATTGCCTGCCGTGAAGGTGTCCTCAAGATGAGTGAAGACATAAATGAACGTGGTTATCACTATCCAGTCTACCAAGGGAAAGGATGTACTGGTTGCGCAGACTGCTACTACACTTGTCCTGAGCCCCTGGCTGTGGAAGTTCACATACCTCGCAAAGTTAAGGGTAAAAGCCAGAGTAAAAATATAGCCGTTGTAAATGAAGATTCATTTGAGAAGGAAGGTCCTGCTGAGGAGGAAGATGGATGACTATTCAGTTAATCAAAGGTAACACTGCCGTGATAATAGGGGCAATGTACGCTGGTTGTGATTGCTTCTTTGGTTATCCCATTACTCCGGCCTCAGAAATTTTACACGAAGCATCCCTTTACTTCCCCAAGGTGGGTAGAAAGTTTGTTCAGGCAGAATCAGAGGAAGCTGCCATTAACATGGTATACGGGGCAGCTGCAGCCGGTCACAGAGTCATAACAGCCTCATCAGGCCCAGGAATCAGCTTAAAACAGGAGGGAATATCTTTCCTGGCAGGAGCAGAACTCCCCTGTGTTATTGTTGATATAATGCGTGCCGGGCCTGGCCTGGGAAACATAGGGCCGGAGCAGGCTGATTACACCCAACTGGTAAAAGGGGGAGGTCATGGAAACTATCGTAACCTAGTACTGGCACCGAATTCCGTGCAGGAAATGTGTGATCTAACCATTAGAGCCTTCCAACTGGCTGAGAAATATCGTAACCCGGCTATAGTACTGGCTGATGGAGTTCTGGGGCAGATGGTTGAAAGACTCCACTTCCCCTCAGAAGCCATTGAACCAGTTTTTAATGAATCATGGGCAGTGCGAGGAAACCATGAAACACGTGGAAATCTGGTAACCAGCATATTCCTAAACTTTGACCAACTGGAAGACTTTAACTACCGTATACAGGATAAATATGAGGAAATACGCAGAAACGAAGTTGATTATGAGGAGTATATGATGGATGATGCGGATATCATCCTGGTGGCTTATGGAATAAGCAGCCGGGTGGCTCGTTCAGCAGTGGATCAGGTGCGAGCAGAGGGAATAAAAGCAGGTTTATTCCGTCCCAAAACATTATTCCCTTTCCCGGAAAAGGAACTGATGAAAATTGCTGAAAGAAGAGATTGTCAGTTTTTATCAGTAGAAATGAGTAACGGACAAATGAGAGAAGATATAATCTTGGCAATTGGATGTTCGCGTCCGGTAGAACTGGTTAACCGAATGGGTGGTAATCTTATAGATCAGAAAAGCATTACCGATAAGATTCATGAAATGGCAGGGGGTAAATGATGGCAGAAGACAAGATAATGGTCCCAATGAAGAATAACTCCCTGGATGAGAAAATCATAAAAAAACCCAGATCCATACTTGATGAATATCCCCGCAAAGGGGGAAGCGCACCAACTGCCACCCATTACTGCCCGGGATGTGGCCACGGAATACTACACAAACTCATTGGGGAGGCCATAGATGATCTGGGAATACAGGACCGCACTGTAATGACCAGTCCAGTGGGCTGTGCCGTGTTTGCCTATTACTACTTTGACTGTGGCCATGTGCAAGTAGCTCATGGAAGAGCCCCAGCAGTGGGAACGGGTCTATCAAGGGCGGAAGATGATGCTGTTGTAATTCTTTACCAGGGGGATGGTGACCTGGCATCAATAGGATTAAACGAAACCATACAGGCTGCAAACCGCGGAGAAAAAATGGCAGTGTTCTTTGTTAACAACACAGTCTATGGTATGACTGGAGGGCAGATGGCACCCACCACCCTGGTGGGAGAAGTCACTGTAACCTGCCAGGGAGGCAGAGACCCCAGGTATGCAGGATATCCCCTGCACATGTCTGAACTATTAAACAACCTGGATGCACCAGTTTTCATTGAAAGAGTTTCTGTCTCTGATCCCAAACACATTCGCAAAGCAAAAATAGCCGTGAAGAAGGCACTGGAAGTTCAGAGGGATGGTAAAGGATATGCATTTGTGGAGGTGCTCTCACCATGCCCCACCAACCTCCGGACAGATGCTAAAGGTTCAGAAGACTTCGTAAACAATGAAATGTGCAAAGAATTCCCATTAAAGAATTTCAGAGACAGAAGAAAAGAGGTTGAACCTCTATGCCGGGATAAAAGTGATTTTTCACAGGAATCTCTGGATAAAATCTTTGAAGTAAGAGAAGACACTTCCTGGGCAGCCAAAGATGATCCCTCATTTGAAAGGAAGGTGGTACGTATAGCTGGTTTCGGAGGTCAGGGAGTATTAAGCATGGGACTCACCCTGGCTCAGGCAGCCTGTAATGATCAGAGGCACGTTTCCTGGTATCCTTCCTACGGACCAGAACAGCGAGGCGGAACCTCGGATTGTACTGTGGTCATTTCAGGAGAAACTATTGGATCACCTGTTCTTCAGACATCAGACATTTTGGTGGCATTAAACAGGCCTTCACTGGAGAAATTCGCCACTCAGGTGAGGGCAAATGGTTTGATCCTGTATGATGAGCGCATGATTCAGTTTAAAGATCCTGAAACTTTAATTCCTGATGGTTTAAAGGCCATTGCTGTGCCAGCTAGAAAAATGGCCAAGGCACATGGAGTGCCAAGGGCAGCTAACACTGTGATGTTAGGGGTTTTGATGGCCATGGGAGTAACCAATTTACCTGAAAAGGTATTCAAAGAGGCAGTGGAACACACTTTCCACAGGAAACCAAACTTAATTCCTGTAAATCTTGAAATACTGGAAGCAGGTGCCCAGTGGGCACGGGAAAACCTTAAATTATAATTTTTTTTCTATTTCTTTATTCTTTTTTTTATCTATTGGGGGGCTGATCTTATGGACAGGAATGATTAAAGTGTTATTTTTAGACTGTTATAAATCTAGAATATATCAATAAACTATCAATAAACTCAAATTTTAAGTGAACCAAAGATCATAAATAAATATGTTATAATTCATTTAGGAGGATTATAGATTACATAAAGGGGATTATAATTATGGGGGTAAATAAATGACTGTTTTATCAAAAAAAGATGACATTTCTCTGGTTTTGTGTGGAGAAGCAGGTCAGGGTATCCAGACTGTGGAATCCATACTGGCCCAGACCATTAAACAGAGTGGTTACCATATTTTCTCCACCAAAGAATACATGTCCAGGGTCAGGGGAGGTCAGAACTCCACAGAAATCAGAGTATCGTCCCACAGAGTCGCCTCTTACCTACACCGCATTGACATACTATTGGCATTGAGTTCCGGAGCTTTAAAACATCTTAAAGATAGAATATCCAATGATACCATTATATTAGGAGATCCTGAACATCTCAAAGCAGCAAAAAAGGACTTTTTAAGGAAAAACATAAATGAACAGGCCATTATTCAGATTCCTCTTATGGATACTGCCCAGGAAATTGGAGGACTAATATTTGCCAATGTAATAGCTGCAGGAGTCCTTTCATGCATTCTGAACATTCCTCAAGAAATATTTAACGGCATTATCACTGACATGTTCGCAAGAAAGGGTTCAAAAATCCTTGAAAACGATTTAAAGGCAGCAGAGGCAGGTTACCAGATCGGTGTGGAATTAAAAGAATCTCAGGCAGAGAACATTAAACTTCCACTCACCGGCAAGTCAGAAGTTGGTGATGAACTCTTAATGAACGGAACTGACGCCGTAGGATTCGGTTGCCTGGCAGGTGGTTGCAGATTCATGGCATCCTACCCCATGACTCCTTCCACCCCTTTACAGGTTTTCCTGGCCAGCTGTTCCCATGAATTTGAACTGGTCTATGAACAGGCAGAAGATGAAATAGCTGCAA
Organism: Methanobacteriaceae archaeon; assembly: GCA_013403005.1. Lineage (NCBI taxonomy): Archaea > Methanobacteriati > Methanobacteriota > Methanobacteria > Methanobacteriales > Methanobacteriaceae > Methanobacteriaceae archaeon. The sequence continues at coordinate 73,424 of JACBOA010000001.1, forward strand.
TTAACATGGCCCTGGGAGCATCATTTGCAGGTGCCAGAAGCATGGTAGCCACCTCTGGAAGTGGATTTGCCCTTATGGAAGAAGGCGTAGGATTGGCGGGGATGATTGAAACTCCAGTAGTTATCTACATCGGCCAAAGACCAGGACCTGCAGTGGGACTGCCCACCCGCACCAGCCAGGAGGATTTGAATCTGGCACTCTATTCCGGTCCAGGAGAGTTTCCCAGAATCATCTTCGCACCCGGAAAACTGGAAGATGCATTCATATTAACTCAAAGAGCTTTTAATCTAGCTGAAAAATATCAGATACCTGTTTTCATCCTTTCAGACCAGTACTTCGCTGATTGCTATTATAACATCCCATCCTTACCATTGGAAGATGTAGTTAATGAAGATTATCTGGTTAAAACCACTCCCGGATACCAGAGATACTTAATTACTCATGATGGGGTCACACCCCGCGGAATACCTGGATATGGAGAGGGATTGGTGGTGGTAGACTCGGACGAGCATGATGAAGAAGGACATATCACCGAAGACCTGGAAATAAGGACACAGATGGTGAATAAAAGGATGAAAAAAATGGATGGGATAAGGGAGGATGCTATTATTCCGGAACTGGTTGGAGATGAAGATTACCATAAACTGATTATAGGATGGGGATCCACCTACTGGCCCATAAGGGAGGCTCTGGAAAATATAAAAATGGAAAATTCAGACCAGAAGATGAGTTTCCTTCATTTTAAGCAAGTTTATCCTTTCCACAAAAGAGTGTCCCCATATTTTGAAAAAGCCGAAGACGTGATTATTTTCGAGAACAATGCCCAGGGACAAATGGCCAACCTCATAAAACTAGAAACTGGATTCGAGATACATGAAAAAGTTTTGAAATATAATGGCATGCCCTTCTCTGTGGAAGAAGTTGAATATAACCTTAAAAAATTCATAAGCTTCAATAATAATCTTTCTGGCATTAGGGGAGGGGTATAAATGAGGCCACAAGATTTTGACATGCCAGATAGCGATGTGGCCTGGTGTCCGGGATGTGGTAACCTTTCAATCCTGCGCAGCCTCAAAACTGCCCTGGCTCAACTTGAAATAGAACCGAAAGATTTAGTTTTTGTATCAGGAATAGGGCAGGCAGGTAAACTACCACACTACATCAAAGGCAACGTATTCAACGGACTGCACGGCAGATCATTATCACCTGCAACAGGCATTAAAGCTGCCAACCCCCAGTTAACAGTCATAGATGTTAGTGGAGATGGTTGCATGTACGGAGAGGGTGGTAACCATTTCATGCACACCATGAGACGCAACCCAGACATCACCAACCTGGTACATAATAACATGGTCTACGGCCTCACCAAGGGACAGGCATCCCCCACTAGTCAGAGGGATTTCAGCACACCCTTACAGATCGATGGGGTTTTCCTGGAACCATTCAATCCCTTGGCAGTGGCTATAGCACTTGATGCCTCATTCGTGGCCAGAGCATATAGTGGAGATCGCAAACAAACTATCGAAATTTTCAAGGCAGCCATAAAACATAAAGGCTATAGCTTGGTGGATATATTCCAGCCCTGCGTGACCTTCAACAAGGTAAACACCAGGCAATGGTTCAAGGAACATACCTACTATTTGGAAGAAGATCATGATCCACATGATAGAAACATGGCATTCCAGAGGGCCACAGAAACTGGAGAATACCCTTTGGGCATATTCTACCAGAATTCTAATAAAAATACCTTTGAAGAGAATTTAAGGGTTTATTGGGATGATAAGTCACCATTATTCCAGAGAAAAGTGGATATGGGTAAAATCACATCTCTAGTTGATGGTAAAAGATGATTTTTAGGCTTGGGATAGGAGTGAATGAATTTTATTAGTTATGAATCTGAGGTTTTATTTGAAATCTGAAGGGGATGTGAAACATCTAGATTTGTGAAATATCTAATCTATCTACTATGAGGTGAAAAATTGAGGAAAATTAGAATATTATCATGGAATGTAAATGGGATCCGGGCTGTGCATAGAAAAGGATTCCTTGACTGGTTCAATGAAGCTAAACCTGATATTTTATGTATTCAAGAAACCAAAGCCCATCGGAAACAATTTCCAAAAGATATTCGGGAAATTGATGGTTATAATCTATATCTTTCCGAAGCTGAGCGCAAGGGATACAGTGGAGTGGCAACTTACACCAACCGAAAACCAGAAAAAGTGCAAAATGGGTTTGGAATTGAAAAATTCGACAGTGAAGGTCGTACTCTAATAACTGATTTTGGAGATTTTGTATTATTCAATACTTATTTTCCCAATGGAAAAATGTCTGATGAGAGATTGCAGTACAAACTGGATTTTTATGACTCCTTTTTAGACTATGTGGACTCTCTTAAAGAAAAAGGAAGGAATATCATAGTTTGTGGGGATGTCAACACCGCCCATAAAGAAATAGACTTGGCCCGTCCCAAGGAAAATGAGAAAATATCTGGTTTCTTACCTATTGAAAGGGAATGGATTGATCGTTTCTTAAGTCATGGTTATGTGGACACTTTCCGGGAATTCAACCAGGAGCCAAAAAACTACACCTGGTGGAGCTACCGTACCCGGGCTCGAGAGAGGAATGTGGGCTGGAGACTGGACTACTTCTTTGTAAATGAAGAATTCATGGATAAAGTGGAATCAGCCTACATACTTTCAGATGTTATGGGTTCAGACCACTGCCCTGTGGGTCTTGATTTAAAATTGGATTAAATCTCAAAAGTGGCTTGTCTGGATTCGCATAAAACTGGATAAAATCTTAAAAATTCCATTAAGGATGAGAGTGAACTCAGTAAGCAAAATGCATTCTTTATTAGGGTAAATAAGTATAAGGATAAAATTGATCTTACCTTCAAAATTATTCTATCACAATACAAAGATATCCTGGCCGTATTAAATCCTCCAATCCCCGCTCCAGGTATGGAAGAGGCTTCTGATTCACTTCTCTGGCATGGTCGGATTAATGGCTTATATAATAAAGAAAAATCAAGTTTAACTAATAAATCTGACTAATAAAATCAGGGTTCAAATCAATCCCAAACATGGGTAACTAGAGGATAAGAAAAAAAGTAAATAAAACAAAACTTAGGCTATGAGGGATGTAAATGGATAAATTTCTGGAAAAAATGGAAGAAATCGCTGAAAAAGGCATATCAGATGATGAAATGAATAAAATGTTTTTAGATGAAATGGGAGATCAGTGCATCTGTCCAGACTGTCCCATGTACAATCAGTGCGCCCAGGAGAAATATGAAGGACTCTACTGTTTTCTGGGAAAATCTGAATGCAACTTGGAGGAAGACGACTGTATATGTCCGGAATGTGAAGTCACAGAGAACCTGGAACTGAAAAACGATCTGTTCTGTATTAAAGGAACTGAAAAAGAATTAAGAGGACTTTAAATTCAAAAAAACCTTCTAGTATCATAATCAGCTATTGGTTTGGTTTTTTTTATTTTTAAAAATGATTTATTAACTATATTAATCCAAAATAGGGTATTAGATTGTCTTTTCATAAAAAAATTTATAGATTATTTATCCAATAATAAACAAGTAAAATTTAAACAACTAAAATTTGGAATTATTCTAATCAGGACTGATAAAAATTTAGAGGGATGATATGAGTTATAGCGGATCCGCTGCAGAATTTCTAAAATCACAGAACATATCCATTGGAGACATTATATCAATACAAAAAGAAAGCATAGAATATCAGGGAATGTTACTGGACCGAGCTGAAGACGCTGATGAGTTTCACCTAGTCATGAAGCTTGATAATGGTTACAACATCGGTGTTAATATTGCTGGAGCTAAAATTGAACTTTTAGAGAAAGGTGAAAAGCCTAAAATAGATTTACCTCCACTGGAAATAGAGAAAGATCCTGAAAAAATGGACGTATCGATTGTATCTACGGGGGGAACAGTAGCTTCAATTATTGATTATAAAACTGGAGCAGTACACCCTGCTTTTACTGCAGACGACCTTCTACGGGCAACACCTGAGCTCCTGGAGGAGGCCAACATCACTGGAAAGGCTATAATGAACATCCTCTCTGAGAACATGAAACCTGAACTTTGGGGGCAAGCTGCTCGTGCAGTGGCTGATGAGATTAATAATGGCGCTGATGGGGTGGTATTGGCCCATGGTACAGACACCATGCACTATACCTCAGCTGCTTTGAGTTTCATACTGGAAACACCAGTCCCGGTGGTACTTACCGGTGCCCAGAGAAGTTCAGACCGTCCATCCTCCGATGCATTCCTCAACCTCATGAGTTCCGTGGCAGTGGCAAAATCAGACCTAGCTGAAGTAGTGGTTTGTATGCATGCATCAGAAAATGACACCCATGCCATGGTACACCGAGGTACCAGAGTGCGTAAAATGCACACCAGTCGCAGAGACACTTTTCAAAGCATTAACAGCCCACCATTAGCTAAAGTAAAGGAAGGAAAGGTTAAGATTAAGGATAAAATTTCCAATTACCCTAAAAGGGGAGGTTGTGATTTGAAAGTCCATGATTCTCTGGAAGAGAAGGTGGCTTTCATAAAGAGTTATCCTGGAATCACTGGGGAATTGATAGATTATTATGTTGACAGAGGATACAGGGGCATTTTAATCGAGGGAACCGGATTGGGGCATTGCCCTGAGGAAATGATACCATCCATACATCGAGCAGTTGATGAGGAAATCGCAGTGGTAATGACTTCTCAGTGTCTTTACGGTCGCACCAACCTCAATGTTTACAGCACAGGCCGTAAACTATTATCTGCAGGTGTAATTCCAGGGGTTGACATGTTGCCAGAAACAGCTTACGTGAAACTGGTCTGGGCCCTGGGACAGACCACCAAACCGGAAGAAGTTAAACGAATAATGGAAACTAACATAAAAGGAGAACTGGGAGATAAATCATCTTCCCAATATTTCCTTAGAGATTACGGGGAATAAGGAGAACTTTTTGGTGATTAATATGAATAATAGGATTGATTATAATGAACTGGGCCTGATGATGGGTCTGGAAATACATCAGCAGCTTAACACAACCAAAAAACTCTTCTGTCCCTGTGAATGCGAACTCACTGACAAAAAACCAAAATACAGGGTTTTAAGGAATCTCAGACCAACTCAGAGTGAACTTGGAAAAATCGACAGGGCAGCCTTTGAAGAATCACAAAGAAAACTCACATTCATCTATGATGCCTATCCTCATCACACATGTCTGGTAGAATCAGATGATGAACCACCACATCCTCTAAATCAGGAAGCCCTAAAATTAGGTCTTATTATTGCAGAACTGCTGAACATGCAAGTGGTTGACGAGTTCCACACCATGCGAAAACAGGTAATAGACGGAAGTAACACAGGAGGATTTCAAAGAACAGGATTACTCGCCACCCATGGACACTTGGATACTCCTTACGGTAAAGTAATCATTGAAAACCTCTGCCTGGAAGAGGACGCGGCTCGACGTATGGGTGAAAGGAAAGGAAAAGTGGAATTCCGATTGGACAGACTGGGAATACCTCTTTTAGAGATAACCACTGATCCATCCATGAACCACCCTCTGCAGGTGCGGGAAGTAGCATACCAGATCGGTCAGGTTCTGCGCAGTACTAAAGTAAAAAGGGGGCTGGGAACCATACGTCAGGATCTGAATATTTCAATCAGGGAGGGAGCCCGGGTTGAAATAAAAGGAGTTCAGGACCTGGATTCAATGGCTCAAATGGTGGAAAATGAGATCCAGCGTCAGTTAAAACTTATTGAGATTCGGGATGAACTCCTGAAAAGAGGCGCAGAAGTGGATAATGAAATATATGATCTTGGAGAAGTATTCCAGAATGCAGAATCAAAAATAATATCCCAAGCCCTTAAAAAAGGGGGGAAAGTATTAGCTATTAAACTAAAGGGTTTCAAGGGATTGATTGGTATGGATTTACAACCCAACAGGCGATTCGGAACTGAACTAGCAGCATATGCTAAAAAAATGGGGGTAGCGGGCATTTTCCATACAGATGAATTACCAGCCTATGGAATAACCAAAGAAGAAGTGGAAAAGGTTAAAGAGTTCTTAAAATTGGCAGAAAATGATGCATTTATCCTGGTGGCAGATAAGGAAAGAAAAGCTAGAAATGCCCTGAGGGAAGTGCAGAGAAGAGCTAAAATGGCTATGAAAGGAGTCCCAGAGGAAACCAGAAAGGCTTTAGATGATGCTAATACAGAGTATCTCCGACCATTACCCACTGCCAGCAGGATGTACGTTGAAACCGATATTCCTGCTCAGGTTGTCTCCCAGGAACTCTTGGAACAGGTTAAAGCTAATTTACCAGAACTTCCTGATGAAAAAAAGGCCAGAATCATTGATGAGTATTCCCTAAGTGAGGATTTGGCCCAGCAACTAGTACGTCAGGATAAAGTCACACAGTTTGAGGAAATAATGGCGGCATGTGAAGTGGAACCCACCACCGTAGCATCCCTATTGGCTTATACTCTCAAGGAACTTAGAAGAGACGGATTAGATGTGGAGAACCTCTCTGATGATCAATTACTGGGAACATTCCACTTACTTTCAGATGGTAAAATATCAAAAGATGCAGTATCCCATGTATTAGTGGGAGTTTTAAAGGAAAAATCATCTCCTGAAGAAGTAGCAGAGAATTTAAATCTTTTGATGCTCAGTGAAGAAGATGTGGATAAAATTATAAGGGAAATTGTGTCTTCCCAGGAATCCATGGTTAAAGAGAGAAAAATGGGGTCAATGGGGCCTCTGATGGGCATGGCAATGAAAGAACTTAAGGGTAAAGCCGATGGAAAACTGGTTAATAAACTTTTGAAGGAAGAGATACAGAAAAATTTATAGATGAAGGTGTAGGCATGGAAGAGTATGATTTAATTATTATTGGGGGAGGACCAGCCGGTTTAACTGCTGGAATTTACGCAGGAAGACAGGGAATGAACACTCTGGTACTGGAAATGATGATGGGGGCAGGTTCCGGGTACATGGTTCCTCTCATGGAGAACTATCCTGGTTTTGATTTGATTTCTGGAAAGGATTTGCTGGAAAAGATGAGGAAACAGGCAGAAAAGCATGTTTCCTTTAGGAACATGGAAGAGGTTAAGGAAATTAACAGAGTTGATAAATCACATATACGTGTCATTACATCAAAAAGTGAATATAAATCAAAAGCTGTGATCATATCCACAGGGAGTCGTCACAGGAGGTTGAAAGTACCTGGTGAGGTGGAATTTATTGGTCGTGGAGTTTGTTATTGTGCCACCTGTGACGGACCACTATATCAGGGTAAAGATGTGGTGGTGGTAGGTGGAGGTAATGCAGCTGTCCAGGAGGCGATCTATCTAAAAACTCTCGGTTGTAACGTGACCATAATACACCGAAGAGACCAGTTAAGGGCAGAAACATATCTTCAGAAAAAATTAGAAGAAAATGAAATTCCGGTTATCTGGGATGCAGTGGTGGAAGAAATAAAGGGGGATATGGTTGTAGAAAATGTAATTCTAAACAATGTCAAAACCCTGGAGAAGACTGAATTGCCCATAGATGGTATTTTCATTGCCGTGGGGGAAGAACCTCTCAGTAAATTTGCCCAGAATGCTGGAGTGGAAGTTGATAAAGAAGGCTATATCGTAACTGATAAATACCAGCGAACAAACATCCCCGGAGTTTATGCTGCAGGAGATATAACTGGCGGTGTTAAACAGTGGGTGGTGGCCTGTGCTGAAGGAGCAGTAGCTTCCTTATCTGCATTCGAAGATGTTAAAGAATAAAATCCTAAAAAATGAAAATGATAAAGCGTAAAACAACTTATTTAGCAAAACAACTTATTGAAATCATTATAAACACTTAATCGCTAATATAATCGCCTAAATAATCAATAATCTAATAATATGAATGATAAAATTAAATTCGGACCGGCAGGTAATCCTCTGGGTTTTAAGGGACAGACAGTAAATGTATGTGATTATATCCATGAAATGGGATTAGAAGCATACGAGTACCAGGCCACCTATGGAGTGCGCATAAAGAAACAATCAGCCCTTGAACTGGCTGAAAATGCTCGGAAGAATGAGGTAAAAGTTTCAATGCATGCTCCTTATTATATCAATCTCTGTGCTGAAAAGGAAGACGTGTTAAAAAGATCCATCCAGAGGCTGGTTCAATCCGCAAGGGCAGCTGAATGGATTGGAGCTAACCGTATAGTATTCCATCCAGGATTTTATACAAAATACACGGCTAAAGAAGCACTTAAACGGTGCAAAGCCACTATATCGCTTTTAATGGATGAAGTAGATGCTTTGGGAATTAAAAATTTCACCTTTGCACCAGAAACTACTGGTAAAAGGTCACAGCTTGGTGATTTGGAAGAAATTATTGATATCTGTCAGTCTTTTGATCATTTCGCCCCTACAATTGATTTTGCCCATATACATGCCAGGAATAGGGGTTGCATTAAAAGATATGAGGATTATTATAATATTTTAGGCAAATTAGAGGATGAATTAGCTGCTGTTGGCAGGGATAGTGAATATTTGCACTGTCATTTCACGCGGATTGAATATACTGATGCTGGTGAGAGAAAACATCATGTGATGCTGGAAAAAGAGTATGGTCCACCACTAAGCCCTTTACTGGAAGTACTTATTGATTATGGGTGGGATGCAACTATAATTTGTGAAACTCCCTTCCTGGAAAAGGATGCCCTTATAATGCAGGAAAAATACCAGAACATTCTGAGAACGAGATAATTAGATTTTAGATTAAGATATAGATTAATTTATTTACTTAAATAGATTGATTTATTTTTCTAGTATTTAAATAATATTATTAGCAGTAGTTTTGCCTGATTTGACTGATTAATTATTAATTTAGACTTCAAATCTTTTCATTCGATAACAAAACGGCATGCAGAATCTCCCAAAGCGTAACATTCAGTTTCTGAAACTTTAGCTTCTTCTTCATGGTATAAACTGAATAATGATTCAAGAATGCCGCTGTCAAATGCACAGGCGGGCCTACCTAGATAAGGGAGTCCACTGCATTCAAAACAATCTTCCACACTGATGGTGAGGGGGTTTAGATTTTTTACTTCAATTCTTCCCAGACTATGTGTTTCCCAGAAACTGGAAATGTTTGTTAGGAATTTTTCCATATCAGGGTCTTTAACTTTTTCGTAAAGGGCTTCCCCCACTTTTAAACCGGCTTCATGGAGTATAGGGTCTATGTCAACACCCTGGGTGAGTAATGAAATCCTTAACGTGTGAAATATTAATCTAAAAAACTCGAAAGGATCATTTTCACTTGCAATGTACCTCTGAATGTAACTGGATATGTCCTCCTGAAGCTGCTGCTGGTGTAATTTTCCAATATACTCTGATTGAATGAAAAATATTTTCTTTCGAGCATCTTTAGGATCCAAACGGGCGTTAATTATACCATCTCTGGTCATTGCTTTCAGATGGCTGGATACAGTGGACTTGGCACGACCAGAGAGCTTCACGATTTCATCGAAACTGAGATCACCTTCGCGTAGCACAGAAAGTATCTTCACCCTCACCGGGCTTTTAATGGCTTTAACCCCTCCTGGAGTGGCGAATAATTCTATCCGGGAATTATCGAGTTTATTTTTTTCTAATTCTTCGTTTTTATCATTCATTTTTTTATATTTTTCCAGCTTTTTTTGGAGCGTAGTGAACTGATTCCATATTTCTTAACTATCTTTCTTTTATTAGGATTTTTAATTTATTTTTTATTTATTTAACTATTAATTCACCTTTCAATTCTGTGGAGATTAAATTCATCATAACCCTCTTTCGCAGCGAAAACAGGTGTCCGTGTCTCGATCTGTTTTGAAGGTTATCCCACATTTTTTACAAGTCACATCTCGAAGGGAAGACTTTTTATCAATTATTTCCAAAGAACACGAACACTTCCATCCCATTTTACCTTTCAGTGCCTGTTCAAACGCTTTATCTTCATCTATTTCTTTTTTTGGCAAATAAATCACCTTTTCATTTTTTTTAGACAGGGGAGGTGTTCCCAATTTAACCAATCATCGAATAATATATTTAATTAATTTTTTTAGAATATTCATTCAGATTATTTTCTTTATTAAATATTAGGAGATATTTATTGGAAGATATTTTAGGGGATGATAATTTTAATAAATGGTTTGGGGTTGATTGATTACCCCAATATGGCCTTTATATCTTCTTCGGGATCACCGATGGGTTTCAATCCGTAGTTTTCCACTAAAACATTTAAAATATCGCTATTAACCCATCCAGGGATTATGGGGCCAATGTACATATCTTTAATGTCCAGAGCCAGCAAACTCCATAAAATGGCAACTGCTTTTTGTTCCATCCAGCTTAATACTAGGGTTAAGGGTAATTCATTCAGTTCTACTCCCAATAGTTCAGTTAAGGCCATGGCAATATCTACAGCTACAATGGCATCGTTACATTGACCCAGATCTATCAGTCGGGGCACTCCTTCAATATCTCCCAGATCCATCTCATTGAAACGGTACTTACCACATGCCAGAGTCAACACAATCACATCTTTTGGTAATTTTTCCACAAATTCTGTGTAGTATTTAGCCTGAGGTTTAGGAGAGTCACATCCACCAACCAGTATGAATCGTTTTATTTTGCCAGATTCCACCAGTTCTTTGATTTTTGGTGCCAGAGATAGTACAGTGGAAGCTCCGAATCCTGTGGTGAGAACTTTTTTACCGGGTTCATCTTCCAGTTCAGGTAGTTCCAGAGCTTTTTCAATTACAGGAGTGAAATCATAGTTTTCTATATGCTGCACTCCTGGCAGTTGAGCCACACCACTGGTGAACATCCTTTCTCTATATTCATCTTTAGGTAACAGCACACAATTGGAAGTTCCTAAAATGGCTACATTATATTTGGCGAAAGTCTGTTTCTGGTCAAACCATGCTCCTCCCAGTTGCCCTACCAAGTGTTTGTATTTTTTAAGTTGGGGGTATCCATGGGCAGGTAGTAATTCAGAGTGAGTGTAAACATTGATCCCCTTCCCTTCAGTTTGTTTCAGGAGTTCTTCCAATGCTTTAAGGCTATGGCCAGTAGCTAATATACCAGGACCTTTTACTGAACCTACGGGCACTTCTGTGGGCACAGGTTCGCCATATTTTTCGATGTGAGCTTTTTTTAATAGTTGCATGGTTTTTATGTTCATTTTACCGGCTTCAAGAGCCATTTTCACAAATTCCTGAGGATCAAAGTTGACGTTGGTAAGAGTGGAGTAGAAACCTTTTTCCAGGAATGCGTCTACTTCTTCATCAGTGTACCCTAACTCACGGGCATGGTAGAGGTAGGCTGAAATACCCTTTATGGCGTATAACAAGTTGTCTTGTAGTCTAGCTACAGTGGGCTCTTTTCCACATACTCCTCGAATGGTGCAACCAGTTTCACGGGCGGTTTGCGAGCACTGGTAACAGAACATATCTAATGCTTCCTTTTTTTCCACTTTACTTCCTCCTATTAATCAAAACCTTTTTTTTTTAAATAAGTCAAAGAATACGGGTTTTCCTTTTATTTTCCATTGTTTAGTGTTTTTTTATGGGGGGATTCACCACTAAATTTGTTCTATTCGGATAGAATAGTTCTATACATATAGAATGTTCTATACTCATAGAACAAAATATTTATACTTTTGGGTAGGTAGCCGTAAAAAATGAATAATCATAATAGGGGATTATTAAGATGTAAATGGGTGTGAATTATTGTTTTCTAATTAAAACTATATTATATGAGCATAAAATTCTAAAAAGTTGATTATATCTGTTTTAAATGGGCTTATATCCCATTTATCATCCTCTTCATAATGATTGAACCAAGAAAAAATTAATATTCTTTAAAAAACATATAAAATTCTTACATTTTTTTAAAATCTGAATAATTATAATATTGCTAAGTCTGGGGCTTCATATATGTTGGATGAAAAAAAATCCAGAGAAGAACTCTTAGATGAATTAAATAAATTAAGAACTATTTTAAAATCTAAAGAGGAATCAACCAGAAATATACTGGAAAAAGAGCGATTTTTATCACAAACATCCCTGGAGTTAGTTGATTTGTCTTTAGATGCAAATTTATATGAATTTATTGCTAAAAAATTGAATGAATTGGTTGAAAACTCGGTAATTGTGGTTACAGTATATGATCCTGTTTTAGATAGTTTTAAGGTGCGTTCTGTGGCCGGAAGGAACGAAATATTAACTAATTTTTCTAAAAAATTTTTAGGTGCTGATTTGATTGATCTACAGGTATCTTTGGCTGATTTCAATGAAGCATATGATGAAGAATCTCGGAGCAGAATTCTAAGTGGAAAACTGCATAAAATCGAAAAAGGATTATATCAAGTATTATGTGGGACTTTTCCTAAAAAACTAGCTAAACTGGCTGAAATCACCTTTGATATTGGTGATATTTATGGGACTGGTTTTAAATCCAAAGGCAAACTTTATGGGACTGTTAACATATTCCTTAAAAAAAGGCAAACCCTGGAAGATGAAGAATTGATACAGTCGTTAATAAACCTCTTTGCGGTGGCTATGCAGCGACGCAAGATTGAAAATGATCTGGAAGAAAGTGAACGGAAATACCGGAAAATTTTTGAAAATGTTCAGGATGTTTTCTATCAGACTAATATTAATGGAAACATAACAGAAATAAGTCCTTCCATTGAAAGGTATTCTGGTTTTTCAAGGGATTATTTAATTGGTAGACAGGTGGAAACTGTTTACAAAAATCCGGAAGAAAGGAAGAAAATGCTAAAAATAATTAAAGAGAAAGGAGAGGTCAATGATTTTGAAATAACTCTCCAAGACAAATTTGGAAAAACAGTTTATGCCTCGGTGAATGCACACTTCCTACTGGATGATAATGGCCAAACAGTGGGGATTGAAGGATCATTAAGGGACATAACTCAGCGTAAAAAAACGGAACAGGAGTTAATTGCCACACAGCATCGTCTAAGGATTGCCCTGGATCTGGCTAAAATGGGTAGCTGGGAATATGATGTAGCATCAGACACATTTACCTTTGATGATCAATTCTATTCCATATACGGAACCACAGTTGAGGCAGAGGGCGGCTCCCAAATGTCCTCTGAAACGTATGCTGCTAAGTTCATCCCTCCAGAGGAGGCTTCACTCGTGGCTGAGGAAATTGAAAGAGTTTTAGCCACCGATGATCCGAATTACTCCAATGAAATAGAACATGTAATAATCAGAGCAGATGGAGAAAAAAGATGTATTATTGTCCGCAATGGAATTGAAAAAGACGAAAAAGGTAACACTATCAAAGTTTACGGTGCAAACCAGGATATAACAGAACGGAAAAAAGCTGAAAATGAGATAAAAAAAGCTCTAAAAGAGAAGGAAATGCTCTTAAAAGAGATACATCATCGGGTTAAAAATAATTTAATGGTTATATCCAGTTTATTGAATCTTCAGTCCAGATATATTCAGGACGAAGAAGCTCTGGACATATTCAGGGAAAGTCAGAACCGTGCCAAGTCCATGGCTATTATACATGAGAGGCTGTACCGATCCACTGATCTGAAAAGGATCGATTTTGGAGATTATATTCGAACACTGAGCACAGAGCTTTACCGTACTTACGTTCCAGACGAGAGCAAGATAAAACTCAACCTGAAACTGGAAGACTTGATGGTGGATATAAACACCACAGTTCCTCTGGGTCTAATTTTAAATGAACTGCTTACCAATTCTATGAAACATGCATTTCCCTCTAATCATAAGGGGAGATTAACATCGAATTCTACAAAAAAGATGATGAATTCACTCTTATAATTGCAGATAATGGTGTTGGATTCCCAGAGAATCTCAATTTCCGGAACACAGATTCACTGGGTTTACAACTGGTTAACAATTTAACCGCACAGATTGACGGGAACATAGAACTTGACAGTACTAATGGAACCAAATTTGAAATCAAATTTAAAGAACAATACAATTAAGGTTAAAATTTCCGATTTCATGATCGAATAAAAATCAAGTCTTTAAATGAAAACTAAAAGGTGTTTGTATGGTGTCAAATGATGAAATTAAAAGAAGACTGGCTGAAAAGCGTTCACCGGGTAGAAAAAGAACTTTAACTGGAGATGACACTCTTCCTAGTGATGAATTAAAGGAAAAGTTCAGGGAAAAAAGAAATAAACGAGAAAACAAGAATCCAGGTTATTTAGTCTGTGATAACTGTGGAGGTTACTATGAATTACAACCCGGAGAGTCTCCGGAAGATTTTGCTGACGAGTGTGATTGTGGTGGGAAACTGGAGCATGCTAATTCTCTAGACGTTGTTTAACCACAATGAGTAATATGTCTGAAAATAGTAATATAATTAAAAATCATGCTCTTAAGATCTAAAGTACCTTCAAATGCTCTGAACCTTCTCTTATGAACTTATTGCAGACAATATCATGATTTTTCCGAGAATAAATCTTTCAATATGCGTCTACTGTATTCAAAATTTGTACCATTTTTTCTTATAGCATCAACTGTGATTCTTATCTATTCTAATCAACTAATCAAACATTTAAAGATCACATAAAAAACAGTTTTTAGGTCCCTCTTGAAAAGGAAACTTAAAAAGGAAAGATTATAAAGATTTTAATTGTTTTTAAATTTACTCGTTTTATTAAAAGTTCGACCAACAAAAAAATTCTTAAATAACTTGTATCTATATATACTTTTGACACAGAAACTTAGTTTTATTATTTCATTTACCCCTAATTGAATTTACTTTATCAAAATAATCAGTGATATATTGAAACTTAACAACATAACTCCAGAACCAATTGTATCTGAAAAAAAGACTTCCACCGGTCTTGAAGACACAGGTAAAGAAGCGAAAATGGTTGTACTCCAATCCATTGGCTACCCATTCCTATGCAATTTAGTCGAGAATCCTAAAGTTGAAATATTCGACAATGAACTATTTGAGTTATACGCTCGTGAACAGTGGATGGGTTACACAGTCAAAGAAGGCTCTTTCCTTTTCGATCAGAAATTATTGCCTGATTTTGCTTTTAAAGTAATTAAAGCTCATCCTGATGATTCCAGAATAACTAAAAACACCTCAATACTCCTAATGGAGGTGGAAGAGGTTCAGGAGATCAAGAAGATTGAAAGTAACCTTAAAATGAGTGATGTTATTGGTCAAAAACGAGCTAAAACCAAATGCAAGATCATAAGCAAGTACTTGCAGGAACCAGAAAGTTTCCAGGAATGGGCTCCCAGAAACGTTTTATTCCACGGAACACCAGGCACTGGGAAAACAATGCTGGCCAAATCTTTATCCCATGAATTACAAGTTCCCCTTTTCCTGGTTAAAGCCACTAGCCTAATAGGCGAACATGTAGGTGATGGTGCACGTCAGATACACGATCTCTTTGATGCTGCGGCAGCAAGCGCGCCGGCAGTCATCTTTATTGATGAAATAGATGCCATTGGTCTGGATCGTCGTTACCAGTCCCTCAGGGGAGATGTTTCCGAGGTGGTGAATGCTCTTTTAACAGAAATGGATGGAATTAATCCCAATCTGGGAGTGGTCACCATCGGGGCTACAAATAACCCACAATTACTGGATTATGCTCTTAGAAGCAGATTTGAAGAGGAAATAGAATTCGTGCTTCCTAATGAAGATGAGCGAAGGGAAATCC
Source organism: Methanobacteriaceae archaeon (assembly GCA_013403005.1). Lineage (NCBI taxonomy): Archaea > Methanobacteriati > Methanobacteriota > Methanobacteria > Methanobacteriales > Methanobacteriaceae > Methanobacteriaceae archaeon. The sequence continues at coordinate 89,195 of JACBOA010000001.1, forward strand.
TGGAAATGTACATCAAATCCATGCCCCTTCCAGTGGAAGCGGATGTTAATAAACTGGCAAAACTTTCTAAAGGAATGTCTGGAAGGGATATTAAAGACCGCATATTGAAAGTGGCTCTTCATAAGGCCATTTCTGAAGATCAGGAGGTTGTAAATTGGGATAACTTCCTGTATGCCCTCAAACTTAATGAGAAAGAGGAAAATGAACCTAAAGGCATGTTTGCCTGATTCTTTTTAATATTCTTTAAGAGAAGTTCATATTTTCTCTAATTTTTTTTGAAGTTCTCTGATTAAATTTAAAACCTTTAATAGATTAATTTTCATAAAAGAGTAATGCATTTGTCGAATTTATTTGTCGTGGCGTTAAAAAAAATCTTCAATTTTCATTGGCTATTAAAAGGTGAATCATGAAATTTAAAACAATGTTAAAGGATGCGGCTATATACTCGCTTTCAGACTGGTACAATATTCTTATATTGGGATTAACACTGTTTTTAACGGACTATCTTATTGATTTTGATGTTCCTTTTATGATAGAGGGTATAACTGATGTGTTAATAGTTATTCTCATCATCTTTTTATCTTTCCTGGAAATTGGATATGGGTTCCGAATAGTGGAGGAAACAGTTCATGGGTCCAGCAAGCCACCAGGCTTTCACCATCCTCTTAACCTCATGGTGCATGGAATAAAGGAAAGTGTGATTTTAGGCACATATTTCATTCTTCCCATGATAATGGTAATTATTGGGATTTCTGAGTTTGAATTGATGTTTAAACTTGATTTCAGCACAATCATCATGGAATTCGCATTATTTATTGCAATAATCCTATTTATATGCTTTAACATCCTCTTCCAGGGTGCAGTTTTGAACATGGCTCACCATGAAGGAAGTATTCGTTCAGGCTTTGATATGGTAATGGTTTTTAGAAAAATTAAAGAAGTGGGATTGAAAAACATGTTTTTTATCACCATGATTAATATTGTGGTCATATACATCCTAAAACAAGCGATTTTTGACACCATGCATGAATTCTATTTTTTAGGCACTACTTTTTGGGGAAATATTACATTGGGAGATTTATTATCTACAGTTTTAATCGCCCCTTTTCTAATCCTATTTACCACCCGTTTACTAGGACTGATAGATTTGAAGGATTAGTAAGTTCTTAAGCATTGAAAATCACTATCAAAGCCACTATCAAAGCAATTTCAAAAGTAAAAAGTTTCATAGGTGAAAAATTATTTAAAATAAATCATTGATTATTATGGTTAAAAATTCTTTGAGCCACTGTTAAAACCTCTTTATCATCATTTTCAGCAGCTTCCCTCAAGTTGCGGATAACATCATAAAAGACCCTATCTACCAAGACCTTGGTAAGATCATCCACAATCTTCTCCTTACCATTCAAGTCTCCCAGCATATGAAATGCCTTCTCTTTTTCACGCTGGCGAATATTCTCAGCCTGAGATCTAATATGGGCAATGATAGGTTCCACTTCGAGGTGTCTCAGGGATTTTTCTAAAAGTTCCAACTCGGCACTGATGATCTTTTCAGCTTTCTTTGCTTCACTTTCTCTCATCTTTTTATTCTTATCAGCCACACCTCTAAGATCATCGATGTTATAAAGTTTAACTCCCAGATTTGAAACCTCTTCCTCAATATCCCGGGGGTTGGCTATATCTACCATCACCATTTTCTCCAAGTTTTCAGGAGGAACAGCAGTTTCCAGTTTTTCTCTGGTGATTATGGTGTGAGGTGCTCCTGTGGCACTGATAACTACATCTGCATCGTACAAGGCTTCAGCCAGACGATCAAAGTGAATAGCACTCCCTTCCAGTTCCCTTGCAAGGCACACTGCTCGATCATAGGTCCGATTAGCAACTACTATGGCTCTGAGATTTTTTTCCACCAGGGCCTTGGCCACCAGGGTACCCATCTTACCCGCACCAATAACCAGCACTTTCTTACATTTAAGATCACCATGAACTGATTCGGCCAGATCAACAGCTGCAGAGCCTATGGAAACAGAACCCTGATTAATTCGGGTTTTTTTTCTAACAGATTGTCCCACATGAAGGGCTTTCATAAAAACAGTGTTTAAAACCGGACCGCAATGTTTTTCCTTAAGGCTGATTTTATGTGCATCCCTTATCTGGCCCAGTATCTGATCTTCTCCAATAATCATGGATTCCAAGCCACTAGAAAGTTTAAGAATATGTTCCAGGGCTTTTTCATCCTTTTCCACTACCAAACCGTTCCAGTGGTAGTTTAGGGGGTATTCATCCATAACCAGATAGAGTTCAGAACGATTGCAGGTTTTTATTTGAACATACTCCTGCACGTGATGTTCCTTTTGTATCTTCGCGAATATTTCATCCATATTACCTGCGGATTCTTCTATTTTGTTAATGTTCGCGATTTTATGGTCGATTCGAATGTTTAAAATCACTTTAACCCTCCTAGCAGGATATATGGTTTGTTGATACTAATTTTAGGTTATTTATTATTAGTATTAATAATTAGTATGTGGTATGATCTATTAGTAGTTTAATATAATGATTAAAAGTTGTTTAGTTAAAAGGTAGCTTAATTTTTTTGCTTGACAATCTTTTGATGGTTCAACATGGATTTCAAAGATTTTTCAACATATATTTTAGCTTCGTCCAGTTTACCTTTTTCTAAAAGTATATTAATATCTTTATCATCCAAGATTTGGTATAAGTAGTTACGACGATTTTTTTGGTTATCTACTTTTTCTTTTAACAACTGGCGGGTGAAATGCTGCAGTTCCAGTTGAAGTATGTCTTTTTCATGAACAACTGACTGAATGCGTTTTCGAATCTCCTTAGCCATAAGAGGGCTTTTTCCCTGGGTATATATGGAAAACTGAACATCACCAATAAAAAAAGAGGACGGAACTATGAGGTTTCCATCTTCAGGATTGTCAGCTCGGTTAATTAGTTTATCATCAGCTAATAAAGAAACTTCCTGATTTAATTGGGGGTTGCCACTGGCCACCACCACCAGATCCGCCCACTCAATCCATTTTGGGAGTTCCTCACGGGGTTTATGAACTGCTCCCAATTCTTTCAGTTCATCTGAAGGATGCCCAGCAGTTATAATCACATTCGCTCCGGATTTAAGGAAGCGTTGCGCTCTTCTGGTGCCAACTTCCCCGGATCCCACCACCAGAACATTCTTATCCTGCATTTCCAGGAAGAGGGGAGTCCATCCCATCTGAAACACTCCACTAAGCCTTAATCTCCAGCTAAACTTAAAAATCAGTTATATCTCCAGATTCTTCATTCTAAGAACCTTGATGGCGGTTTTAAGGTCATTATTACATTCAGAAAGGACTTGGGACGCTTCTTCTGCAGGTACATCAAAAGTTTCAGAAAGAGCTTTTATGCTGGCTTCATTATCTATGGGCTCATGACCAACCAGTTCCTGCGACAACTGGTGTTTTAAATCCATATACTCGTCATGACTCATTCCAATTCTGCGTAAAACCATATCCCTCAGGGGACAGGGTTTGGATGGTTTACAACACCAAACCAGTGATCCGAAACAGGTTCCTTCACCCTGTCCCAGACGTGTTTTTTCTCCGAATTTTTCTTTAATCTCAATATACTCCTGCGGAGTTATCCCAGCCTCTTCCAGGGCAAATACCACTGGACAAGGTTTAACAGGCGGACAACAAAATGTTAATGCTCTTTTATCTCCCCCTCGGCATACGTGTGATGGTGAATCCTCCCATACCATCTTATTCCTCCTTTAACATTTTTTCTTTCTCTGAAGGGGTCAGGTCTTCTACAATTTCTGCGGGCAAGCCTGTTTTCAAGATTTTACCTCCTCTCATGAGGGCGGCTCGGTCACAGACATCCAGCACGAAGTCCATATCATGACTTATAATCAGGAAAGTTTGTTTAAGTTCATCTCGAGCCCTACGGATGGAATCAGTAACCTGTACTCTGGTTATGGGATCCATGGTACCAGTAGGTTCGTCTAATATCACTATATTTGGTTCTTTAATCAGAACTTGGGCTAAAGCCACTCGGTGACGTTCTCCACCACTCAGTTCATCAGGATATTTGGTAATTATTTTTTCAGCATAGTTCTCATCAAAACCCACAGCATTTAGAACGTACAGTGCCTTCATTTTTGCAAATTCTGCAGGTAATTCCAGGCTTATGGCTTCAGTAAGGTTTCCCAGAACATTACGATGGGGGTATAAACTGTATTCCTGGTGTAAAATTCCTAAATAGGGTTTAACTCGGCCTCTTCCGAATATACCCTTTTCTGTCATGTCTATCCAGTCTTCCCCTAATTTAACCATGATCTGTCCACTGCTGGGATCGGTAAGTCCGTAGAGAATGCGGGAAAGGGTGGTTTTCCCGGCTCCAGAAAGTCCTACCACTCCGAATATTTCTCCTTGATCCACAACCAGATCTATACCATCCACGGCCTTTACCACACCCCGGTCAATGGAGTAGTAATGTTTTTTAACTCCTTCCATTTTAATTATGGGACCGCCAGTTTTGTATTCAGTTTTCTTTTCAGGGAGTGGTACTTGGTCCAGGAAACTCTGTACCACTGTTTCTGGATCTCCTTCTTCCTTGATTTCTCCTTTCTCCAGCCAGATAACATAATCGGAAAGCTGGCGCATAACTTCTGGCCAGTGGGAGGTAATTACCATGGTGGTGCCCTGCTCTTTCACTCCTTCGATTAGTGCCTGGTGGATTAATTCTGCAGTTTGAGGGTCAAGGGTACCTGTAGGTTCGTCAGCCAGGAAAATCATCGGTTCCTTGGCAATCTGACGGGCAAGAACTACTCGTTGTTTTTCCCCCCCACTTAAGTCCCGGGCAATATGGGTTATTCTGTGGGTCATCTGGGCCATGTCCAGTAGGTCGATGGCCATATAAGTGCTTTCTTCTTCGTCATGTCCGGATATTGATTTTATAACGTTATCAATAACTGTATCATCTTCGTACAAGGCAAATGTCCTCTGTAACATAATAGAAATACGGCGTTTGATAGCAGCAAAAAGTTTACGATCAGCATTCCAGAAATCAACCTTCTGTACTTTGAAACTGCCTCCACATTTACAAGATTTGCTTTCCATTGAAGGCGGTTCCACTCTCATACATTCTGGGCAAACAGCCACGGTATAAATGATTCGGCCTTCATTGGGCCGGTAATCTTTCATTCCTCTTAACATGTTTATGAGCACAGACTTTCCAGAACCACTCCTTCCGAGAATACCCAGGACAGATCCTTCATTTATGGTTATGTTCAAATTTTTAAGGATTACCGTTCCGTCAAAGGACTTGGTGACATTTTCTAATTTTATAAAAGACATACAACCACCTTTTTTCCTGAATAATTAGTTAGTGAGTTAATTTTTCCATGAACGTAATAGTTATGTTATTTCTGATCTATTACATTTATTTTTATATGATTTTATATTAAAAATTATAGGATATAAAAAAATATCCTCTTTCTATATTAGAGATAGATCAAAAGGTAGTGTTCCATTCATAGTAGCTCGGGCAATTGATATTCCATCAGCTCCAGCATCTAACATTTTCCTGGCAGATTGGAGGTCTCTTATGGAATTATTGCCAATAATAAACATTGAAGTTTCCTTTCGGATTGACTTTATTATTTCATAATCAGCAGTGTCAAAACCCGGGTTCATGGCATCAACATGGATATAATCTGCTCCAGAATTCTCAATAACCTGGGCTAATCTGATATCATCAACACCAGGCACATTTGCCCTGATCTTCACAGAAACCTGACATTTAGATTTCTGTACCACTTTTCTGGTGAAATTTTCCAGATGGGAAGGGTTTTCTAAAAGAGCCTGACCACATCCAAGATCTGTTATCTCTGGCTGCCTGCAGTGGGCATTGATCTCCACCACATCCACATTTTCAAGTTTGGAAATTTCTATAATGGGTTCTGGGGTAAGAGAACGAAGATTCACAGAAATCATCCCATCCCAAGATTTTCCTTCCTTAACCAGGAGAGTTTGTTCTTCAATATGGTTTACTAATTCTTCTTCTCCAATATCAAATTCCAACCTTCCTCGTGCTAGGATTTTACTGCCTGCTTTTATGGTGGCGGCATCAGCATTGTAACCTCCTAAAGTTACCATGTCAAAACCGTAAGTTGAAAGCTTACGACAAAAATCACCATCAGTAATGCCGGCCATGGGAGCCAGTACTTTAATAACAATACACTCCAATTCTTGGTTTAAAATTATTTAATTATCAATTTAAGCCGTATGAATGAGAAAGATAGTTTGATGGATAGTTAATCAAACATATAATACAAAAACATACCAGATTCTTAGCTGACGATTTTTGTCTATAGAGTCGCCATAGTGGAATAACTCAAATATAACAATAATAATTATAATAACATTAAAGGATTATTGATAAATTATTTCATCACATGAACTAGATTATAAGTGTTCCCGTCTCTAATTTCTTCTAAAGCTAAATCAGCGAGGTTAGCGGCTTTTTCAGCGGTTGGGGCCTTTCCCACACCTGCCTTGAGGGCGATGTTAATTTCTTCTTCAATTTCCTCTATTATGGTGAGGATTCCCTCTGGAGTCATACCATTACAGGGAGACATGAAATTATCCCCACCAATGAAAAAGAGTAGAGATCCCTTTTCAATCAATTTTTTCATGAGGAAATGCTGAACCCGGTTTACTATGAAAGATGTATCGTATGCTGGAATAATGTCGGTGAGTGAATCAGTAATTCCATTTATGTCAATGTGGGCAATCTGTACGAAGCTATCATCTGGATTAACCAGTCCTTCAATTGCCAGAATTTCGCTACGATCCTCGGATTGTGCCCCACCATATTTTTGCAGTGCACTGGTAGCACTTCTCTGGGCTTCGTAGGGAGTTTCTGCGGTTCCCACACCCATACTCACGGTGATGGGGTAGCGGTTGTTAATTGATTTCTGGATACGAAGATGATGATCCATATCCACTCCGTTGGTCACTGCCAGCATGTTATCAAAGCGGGTGAAGAAAACCAGTCCTCCTTTGGCTGCGAATTGCCTTTGCAGGTCGGCGTATAATTCTGCCTGCAGAATCTGCAGGTCGGCTTCGGCCCGGGGTGTGGGGGTAACAGTCCAGGGGCCATAGTTGTCAATCTGTATTAAAGTCATTTGTATCATACATTTTCACCCAAAATACATCTGGCTAAATTTATTTTATCTGTGATATTTCTCATTATGGTCTGAGTTATCATAACATCTTTTATTAGTCTTTCTATTTCTTTACCCTGATCTTTATCAGCGATATCAATAATGAATTTGTCCAGAAAATCTTTATATATCTCAGCAACACCTAAAGATGAAACTTCATAACCCTTAGCCTGCATAAATTTAGCAGCAGGTCCACTAACTGGATGATTCCCAATGATGGGGGAAACACCCACAACATAAGTTTTTTGAAGGGCTTTCACCACGCTTTTGGTTGATATTATTGGTCCGATTGAAGTTATGGGGTTTGATGGTCCTATAACTACCATATCTGAATTTTCAATGGCCTCAATCACTCCGGGTGCTGGATCTACTTTCTGGTAGTAAATATCAACTACTTGGGGGGTTCCCTGATGTTCTACCAGAAACTCATGAAACTCCAGTTCACCAATGTCAGTGCTGATGGTGATATGAGATTCCTGGTCACTCATGGGAATTACACGCGATTTGATGCCCAGTTCTCGTCTTTGAATATCCACAGCCTGAGAAAATGTTTTATTCTCCATTAGGATGGTTTTTTGAATCTTGAGGGCACGGTCACGATCCCCAATCCTGAGGGTTTCCGGACATCCGATCTCCTTTAACCGGTCATGGGTAATAAAACTATCTTCCTTAACCCCGTACCATGTTTCCTCATTGATGATCCCGGCCAGGGTGTAAAGTACAGTATCCACGTCTGGGGCCACGTAAACTCCTGAGAAATAATTATTCTCTACCGTGTTTACAATCACCGTAATATCTTCTGGTTCTATCACCTGCACCATGCCCTGCAATAGCTTAGGTGTACCAGTTCCACCGGAAAGGACACATATCATTTTATCAATTCATTAAATTCGGTGTACATTAAGTTCTCGCAGCAGACGGTCACGTTCAATTTTCAGTTTTTCCACCACCACAGGATCACAGGTTTTTTGCTTCTTTAAATATGCAATGGTGGTGGTTATTGCTTCCAGTTGGGTTTCCATCTGATTTACAGGCATAGGGATCAACTCATATCAAACTATTATATCCAATTAAATGTCAAAATTCAATCAAGTACTACTCTAGTCAAGTACTACTCTAAACATTTTTCAGTTAAAAATCCTTTCATTTAATTTTCACAGTATTTTAAATAACAGGAATAATAACAGGAATAGTATTAAATTTCAAAATAATCCATTAATCACGAAAAACATCATATCTTTTTGGCCTTATCAATGGTTTGATGGTGGCCGAATCATTCTTTAGCTTTTTAAAGTAAGAAACGCCCCGGATTATAACTACAGGTATGCCTTCATCAGCCTGTCCCATTACCAGGGATGCTGCTGATGCCAGCTCATCGGCTACAGCTATCTGTGTGGTTTGAAGTTTTCTACCATACAAGTCCAGCTCACCGCAACGATCCCATAGTGGTTCCATTCCAGAAATACCAATGGCTGTTCCTATAGCACCTTCCCGGAAGGCTCTTCCCTGGGTATCAGATATTATGACGGCAATATTTTTACCAGTTTTTTCTTCAATTTTTTCCCTAATTTGACGGGCACTGTCATCGGGGTTAATAGGTATGGGTGTTGCCAGTCCCTGGTCCACGTTGGATTCATCAATACCTGCATTGGCACAGACGAAACCGTGTTTGGTTTCAGAAATAATGAAGTCCGGTCCCACCTTAATGATCTCTTCAGACTCTTGAAGTATTGCCTCAACCAGCTCGGCATTTTTTCCAGTGATTCTGGAAATTTCAAGAGCTTTTTCTCCAGGATCCAAGTCATTTAGATGAATAAAATTCCCTTCTGATTTAGCCACTGCAGTTTCAGCGACTATAAGAACATCCTCATCTTCTAATGAAATGCCCTGCTTTTTTGCAGCTTTCAGAATCAGAAGAGATATTGAATCTCCCTTTTTAATGAGGGGGATGTGTGTGAGACCTATAATTTTGATTTCCATGGTTGCACCACTAACTTAACTTTGAAAGCTGATTCCAGATCAATAATACAAACAGGATATAAAAAAGGCGCATCATTCATATCAGTGATATATTATCAGTGATAAATACTATTTTTTAGATTTTTCAAAATTTTATACTAACTTATTATCCTATTCTAGTAAAGGATTTCAATGATTATATATCCAATGAGTCTACATTATTAGATTTAGATTCAATTTTATTAGAATCAAATTATCAGACAAATTTACATATTAAATAATAGTCTATTATAAAATTTAGAAATGAAAAAGGATATGAAAAAGGACCATACCCATTTTTTTATCTAAATTGATTTCAACTCCCAAGAATTCTGACCAAATGCAGCCGCAGAACTCACTGGGTTGGTGAATTGGGAAAACTTACCACCATCCATTATAAATTGAGCAGCTTCAGAAGCATTTGATGCAGCAAATTTGACTTTATTAGGGTTTATATGTTCATAAACTGATATATAACTAGCTTCATTAGCCGGTACTTTTTCTACCTGGACTTTTTCATGAGTAACAATACCTATGTATGATTCTCCCTCCAGAGTGGTGGCTCCAGCTATACGGGGGGTGTTAAAATCATCCTTCTCATAATCCATGGTCATAAGGGAAAGTGCTAATGAATCTCGGATGCTCATACCCGAGGCAATCTTCTCAGCAATAACATCTGTATGGGATCCATTGGAAACCACTGCCACATCACCCACCAGACGTATGCAGTTGTAGGCAATATATGGGCTTTCAAAAACATCTTTTTCATAGCCTTCTTTAGGGATCACTGCTACTCTATCCTTAAAAGTACGGGTAATCCTGTTAGGGAATGATCTGCTGGAAACCCTATAAGCCACAAAGTTCCCATCTTCATTACTTCCCACTGCCAGTATTCTTCCTAGATACATTAAATCACCTTTCATTTACCATCTTTTTTATAAATTTTTTCTGGGAGAAAGATAACTCATAATAAAATGAATCAGTTTCCTCAAAGGCTAATTATTTTTGTTAAACTTTTTTTAAACGGGTTTATCTTAACTATTTTAGATTTTTTTAATTATTTTCTCTTATAATAAAGCGAATTAATATTTAACTAATTTATTTAACTAATTTTGTTCATGTACAGTTTAGTTCTTTTAAAGTTATATGTTATATAATAAATTATAAAGTTAGGTTTGAGGTATGCTAACTGCCTTTTCTGGACTCATATCTGGAGGAGTTATGATGATGATAGCCCCATCCTTTGGTTTGATGCTTATTTCTCCTTCATCAATTACCCTAGTGTGAACTGCAATGGCACTTTTACGAATATAACTGGACATATCCACTCCATTTACGGTTACTTTTTTAAGACCTGCCACTGGTATTAGGTAATACTCTGAGCTGCCACTACTTTGACTAACTTGAGGTTTTCCACTGCTAGCAGTGGTGTCTGCAACTGCCTGAAAACTACTGGTTACCATGAGAAATATGAGGATGGTAAAAATCACGTCAATAAGGGGTACTAGGTTAACCCGAGCCTGTCTGCTGTGCAATTTCCTCCGGTAACTAGTGGTATCGATGGTCATATTATTCTCCCACAACTTTCTGCAAATAATGCAATAATCATTCTCCAATAATCAAATATTAAATAAAAGATAGTTAACAACAGATAGCATACTTATATGTACTTTTTTTATATTTTTTCCGTGATGCTTCTATTAAATTAATGTTTTTACTATCTAAAGTCACTGCTTCAGCTTGCTTTCCACTATTCTTGCTTCAGCATTACATTTTTCTTTTATAATGTTGCCAATACTTTTTTCCAGCATATGGGGATTAAATGAAATCCAGATATTGGCATTTTTATCCAGTATTTCTTTTACTTCTAGAATACCATCTGATTCTTTTAAAGCTTCTGATGCTTTTTTAACGTCTGTTTCTACATTTATACGCATCTCTGCAGTGCGCCAGTTAGTCATCTTTTTAGCAATTTCGATCTTATCTAACTCACTTTCTATTCTACCATTAATAATTGAGTAAAGTGGCAACAGGATTATGGCAACGGTTAAACCGGCAATAGTGGTTATTAATGCCACGTAAATTCCTTCAGCCATGCCGGTGGCACTGGCATTCACTCCCATGGCTTTGAAAGTGTACCACATTCCTAAAACAGTTCCAATAAGTCCTAATAAGGGTGCAAGTTCAATAATAGTACGGATGGTGTCCAGTCCTTTGGTCATCCGACCCATTTCCACAATAAAAACCCTTTCCATGGCATCCTCAACTTCTCTATTATTACGAAAACCAATTTTCAATGCCTCGGCAACGATCTTTGAAACTGGGTTTTGATAACGTCCAATAGAACGTAAAGCTTCCAGGGATCCGCCTCTTTCCATGGCTTTGTTAACTTCACCCATGATCTGGGGTAAAGTTACCTGTGATATCTTGCGCAAATAATAAAGCTTCTCAAGAGAATAGATAATACCATATATTCCGATTATGGTAATGATATAAGTTATAACTCCTCCACTTTTGAACATCTCCAGTAAGGTGTTGAAGGAGCCTGCAAAAAATTCGTAAATCATTCTTTCCCCTTTATAGTACAATATGGTTTGATATTAAAAACTTATTCTTTTCCTCGAATTCTCTCCACAGTGGCCCATGATCTGCGTATAAAATCAGGTAGTTCTCCTGAGGGTATTGTTTTTAGAAATTCTATGGTTTGGGGGTCACTGGGATACCCGGATCCTATATTTTCATATTCTTTCTTAATATCCTGAATAGCCCGGTCACGTTCCACTTTGGCGATAATAGAGGCAGCAGAGACAATAGGATAAGTGTCATCTGCTTTGTGTTCAGCTAGTACCTTAATTTCTGGGTGTAAAGTTTCTAATTCACTGGTTAAGCGTTCTGGTTTAACATCCATGGAATCGATGTAACATGTGGTTGGATTCAATCTATTGATTATCTGGTTAATGGCTATTTTTTCAATTTCGTTGAGGTTAATATCTCTTGAACGAAGCATGTCAATATCTTGGGCTTTAATGTGCACAGTTTGACATTCAGCAATTCTATTTATCTTACGGTACAAAGCAATTCTTCTTTTGGGTGAAATCTTTTTAGAATCCTTTAAACATAGTCTTTCTAAAAATTTAACTCTATCTTCTTCTAATGCTACACCTGAAACAACTAAAGGCCCTAAAACGGATCCTCTACCTGCTTCATCTATTCCTAAAAGTTTCATGGATGGTTACCCTTTCCTCTTAAGGGGATGAATATTTTTTGTGAGGATGATTCATGGCAATTGTATAAATGATTTTTAAAAAAGTTTAGCCATGATTTTATTTCATGGCTTTTAAACGCACTTCGGGTTCCAGTGCGCGTGGTTCAGCTGCTACAATTGCAGTTCCTTTGGCAACTACAGTCATAGGGTCATCTGATATCTCCACTGGCACACCAACTTCCTCATAGATACGTTCTTTAAGTCCTTTAAGTTGGGATGTGCCTCCAACTACAACGGTCTTATTGTAAACTCCGGAAATCAATTCAGGAGACATTCTTTCCAGGACTTTTGCTAAGGCCTCTACAAGGTTCACGATTATGGGCTCAGCAGCGTCTGCCACCAGAGTGGAATTAATTTCAACTTTTTCAGGTTTGTTGGTTTCCATGGATTTACCAATAACAGTGGTTTTACCAACTTCGGTTTCATTCTCAGAATGAACCATGCCCACTTCTATTTTTGCTTTCTCAGCTTCGTGAAGTCCTATTTCTACATTGTAGATCTCTTTAACTTTTTCCACAATGTTGTTATCCACATCATCTCCACCACTGCGTATGGTTTCAATGTCAGTTATTCCTCCCAGGGAGATAACCACCACATCACTGGATCCTGCGCCTATATCAATAACCATGGTACCTGAAGCTTCTGCGATGGGTAAACCGGAACCAATTGCTGCTGCCAGTCCTTCACTTATTACCAGAACATAATTAGCTCCTGCTTTCTTCCCGATATCTTCCACAGCTTTTTTCTCCACTTCGGAAGCATCACCAGGGATGCCCACAACTATACGGTCAATGGTTTCCATGGCTTCACCGGAACCCAGTTCCATGGCATAAACCAGGAGGGCTTCTGCCTGGGCTATGCTTTCAATAACTCCCTGCCGGAGTGGTCGGACAGCAATAATATCTTCAGGGGTTCTTCCTAACATGGACTTAGCTTCTTCACCAACAGCTAGAACGTAACCCGGGTCTTCTTTCTTCACGGCTACTACTGAAGGGATTTTGAATAAATCAAATTTATCTCCTGATGGTCTGGCCACCACAGTGTTAAGGGTTCCGAGATCGATTCCCAAAGTGTTGGACAGAGCTTTTTTCTTCTCCTCTTCTACTTCCTCTTTTTTACTTAAAAAACTGAACATTTATTAATCCTCCTTCAATATTTTGTTAAATTCTATTAAGAATATCTTATTTGACTTGGCAATCTCCTTTATCTTCGGAATGTTCTCATCATCTGCAGATAATAAAACAGTGGATAATGCAACATCCGCCATTTTAAAAAGGGGGTCAATGGTGTTTCGAATGAAACGAGGTAACATGTTAGTTATATACACATCGGTTTCTATGAAACCAGTGGTCTGATCCTCTATTAGGAATGAAAGTTTAACCCGACTTTTTTCACTATCACCAATAAATTTTTTAATGGAATTTTCAGGACCAACTATTAAAAGAAGGTTAGCCTCATCTTTAACGTAATAAGGTGCTATTTTTAGATAAGCTCCACCATTTTCTTTACATATCATACTCAGCTCTCTTATTTTACTGGTTTCTCCATGAAGCATGATAAAATCAAATTTTTTGGTTACGAATGATTCTCTGGTGGTTACATGCTCCCTGCATAATATTCTCACTCTGTCCTTGTCTACTATGGCGGAGTATGCTACATTATTAACCATATCCTCATTACCTGCAATCACACACCAGATATAATCTGAATCTAGAACGGTGGAAACTTCTGCTGCCTTTCGCAGGATTTTTATTTTATTCTCGATCATCAGTCACCACTTTCATATAAAATTGAATTAATATTTTCTTGAAAATTTTACAATAAATAGTTCGACATATGAATTTAATTTCTATAATATATAAATAAAATGATTAAACCTGCCTTTAATAATAATATCAGTAGTGATTAAGTTCAATTCATTTTCCAAATTTATATATATAGCACTGTCAATCGCTACAATTTTTTATTATCTGAACAATATAGCGTAGTTTAACCTTTCTAGAAAATATAATAATACAATGATTAACAATAGAACTACTCTAGTATTTCTAAATATATAAGTAATTGATTAACTTTACTATCAGTATACACTTTCTAAATATGTATAATTATACTTATGATATGTTGCTTATTGTCTGAAAAAAGGGTTAACACACATATAAACAATCATAATTAAATTTTGATCTAGGGATTACAGATGTTCGTCAAGGGAACTTTCAAAAAAGTTGGCATTTTATTAACCCTGGCGGTTTTACCTTTCCTTTTTGGCTATTTTATTATTAGTTTCCTAATGTTCTCAGGCATAGCTTTTCTGATGCAGTTTTTTAGGGACCCTAAGCGTCATATTCCTCAGAATGATGGCTTGATTGTTGCTCCAGCTGATGGAAGAGTGTTTAAGGGAAAAATTGATCGGGTAAAAACAGTTCATTACCATGATCCTCTGATGAAGTACATACTAAGTCCTGGAGGAAAAGGTATTTTGGTAAGTACCTTCATGTCACCTTTTGATGTCCATGTTAATCGGGCTCCCATCTCAGGCACCATAGTGAAGACCAAACATTACTCTGGTAAATTTAAAATTGCCATGAGAAATGTACTTACGGAAAATGAAAAGAATTTAATAGTTATAGATTCAGAGTATGGAAAAGTGGGAGTTATTCAGATAGCAGGTTTTGTTGCCCGGCGCATAGTTCAATATGTTGAAGTTGGGGACCATGTGAAAACAGGGGACCGTCTGGGAATGATAAGATTTGGTTCCAGGGTTGATCTTATTATCCCTTTTGAAAACACTGAATTGCTAGTCAGTGAAGGGAAAAAACCAACTGCAGGGGAGACTATCATTGCCCGGATGCATAAAAAAAATTAAAAATGGCTTTATAATTAATGTTGGAGTACTAATATGAAGATAAGTCATTATATGGCTGCTGCTGACTTGGTTTCCTTGGCAAATGCATCTTCAGGGTTCCTTGCTGTGGTAATGGTGTCCACTGGAAACTTAATACTGGCAGCCCAGTTCATGCTCTTGGCGGTGATCTTTGACTCTGTGGATGGTTGGGTAGCCCGTCGAACTAACCGGGTTGATGAACATGGTTTTGGCAAGAACATGGACTCACTTTCGGATGTGATCTCATTTGGTGTTGCACCCGGAATGCTTTTGTTTTCTGCGTGCCAATGGTTTTTTATCCAATACATTAATATACTAGTAGCACTCCTAATAGTTATATGTGGAATATTAAGACTCTCCCGGTTCAATGTACTGGTAGATTCAACTGATGTTCCAGGTGGAGAAAAATTCGTGGGACTACCTATACCTATCACTGCCTTGATACTAGGATCATTCTACCTCTCAGGTATGTTTCGAATGGACCTTGCACTAATCATCATGGCGGTGATAGCGGTGTTCATGATAAGTACCATTGAGTATCCCAAATTTAGGGGAATGATAATTATGGTTGGAGGCGCTGTATTGATCATTGGAACAATTTTGCCACAGAACATTTTATCAACTATTAACTATCTTCCCGCAAAGCTTTTATTCATCTTCACTATATTATATGTATTAATAGTGCCTCTTATGGAATTATACGGCAGACTTTCTAGAAGTGGTCCACATGTTAGATAAGATCTTAGGAAAGAAGGATAAAGATAAGAAAGATGTCCCTGATCTGCGTAAAGAAGGGAAAAAACAGGACTCGGACATTGGGGGGCGTTTAAAGGGTATGGTGTCCAAGGCCACTGAAAAATCCAAGGAAAAAATTAACAGCAATGGCAAAGGGGGAGATGAGAAACCTTCCTCAGAAAAGAAGATCCCCCGACCCATGCCCAAGCCACGGCCCAAACCTCGCCCCATGGCTAAGGACAGACCTACATTGAAACCACCACTTAAAAAGCAACCGAAGAAAAAGGGTGGTTTTGGTGCTGCGGCTGGTTTGGGAAGAGGACTTCCTGATGATGATCAGAAAACTCTGGTGGGGGCGGCTGTTTTTGGAATTATACTCATAGTTTTGGTTGGCGCCGGTTACTACTTTTTTGTTTACGCACCCTACCAGGATGCCATGTCCGCAGCGAAACAAACCAAGATCACCGAGGTTAACACCTACTTTAAGGGACCCCTTGCATTAGATCCAAGAAAATCATCCATTTTGGCGGAAATAGATGGTGGGACCACTCCAGAAATGGTTCTGGCTGTAGATGTTATTGGTCCAGCTACCTCTGGATGGCGAGAATATCAGAATCAACAGATAGAAGCCAAAAAAGATCCCTATGGTCGGGTGATGATTACCTATGCTGCGGGTGGACAGAAAAACCTCATGATGAAAACATCGGATGCTCAGAAGATAGTTAATGAGGCGGATGCCGCAGTATTATCCAACATGGAAATAAAAACACCGGATACAGTTGCTGTGCCCATAATAATAAGCAGACTGCAGGCTGCTGGAGGTCTGGTCAATGTAGGAGACACGGTGGATGTTTATCTTGCCACAACAAATACTTCCACATCAACCCCAGCAACCAATGCCACCAACACAACTGAAACTACACAAACCAGTGGAACATCCCCCACAATTAGTGGATCTACTGTCCTGGCCATATTAAGGGCTAAAGACAGTGGAGCTGTGACTGCTCAGTTGCAACAATCCCAGGAGATAGCCTTCAATACCCTAACCATGACTAACAGTAGGAGTCAAAGTGCTGGAACTGATGTTGAAGAGCTTCTAAAGGCCGCTGCTTCAAGGACCTGGAACGAGGCACAGGTAAATAGCTTACTAAAAGCCTATGGTTGGAGATTATCCGACTTTGAACGTGCTTCGAATCTTGGTGAACTTGATGTGAGATACATGATTGTTCTGGAAGTGCCCCGTGAAAATGCACTTTTCCTTATGCAGAACAGCCAAAGCTTGCAACTAACTGTTCCAACCCAGAAAGCTCCTGAATGGATGATAACTGAGTTGAAGAGGATATATGGAACAGGATGAGTCCCTGAAGGTGAAATTATCAAAAACATCTAATAATTGGGGGAAGTAAAAGATGAACTTAAACAAACTAAACTTGACTGTGATAGCTTTAATAGCTTTAATCCTATTCACAGTCATTTCATCTTCATGGGCATGGGATGATCCATTCAAAGATCAGCAGGCATGGGTTCAAGAACAAAGTTCAGAAGTATTTTTCACTTATCTTCAAGCCATCATCACCGTAACTATAAAAAACAACAATGACCATGTTGAATATTTCAAGATTAGCCAAAGATATCAGGGAACACTGGATCCAGCTACACCCATATATTGGCAGATTGCATGGACTGACCCCTGTGCATTAAAAATGATCAAATTTATGAATGATGTTGATGAGGATGATCTCGGATGGAAGATCCAAGCGGGTGAAACCAAAACAGTTTCATTTAAACTAGTTGCCTATCCAACCCCTACTGCAGAGTATCCTAATTATATAAGACAACCTGGAATCAATAACACTTTCTGGCCCCTTTTAAATGAACCTGGCTTACAAGCATCATGGTTCCTGCCTAATGAAATTGAGTACTTAAATCCTAGTTTAAAACTTGAATCATGGAAGGGTCAGTTCTGTTTCTGGATTAAAAATAATGATACAACCCGTCCGAAAGTTTCGGGGATTGTAAGAGCACCAATTGTTCCAATTGACTCAAACCTCACCTATAGTAATCCTCAGGTAACTTACATTGATAAACAGCTTTCATGGGCAAATACTGCAGCTTGGGATGTTGTTCTGTACCCGGGCCAAAGCAAACATTTCTCTTACACTTATCAGTGGCCAGCAGGGAGCAGTTCCACATATAAAGGAAGTGCAGGCTCATCATCATACAACATCCCCACCACTGCTGCGGCTGCCACCAATGCTACAATACCCACCTCTGAAACTGGAGTTCCATTTGCCCTCTTTGTGGTGGGAGCTGTGATCATAGCTGGTGGAGTAAGCTACGCTAAATTCTTCCGAAAGTGAAGGAGATAAGGAGATCAAACTTTTTTTTCTATTTTTTTATTTTTATCCAAATTTTTATATCCCATGATCTACCAGAAATCTAATTAATCTCAAAAATAAAATGGATTTGAAAATTGAGACTGATAATAAAACCATCCCCTTAATCTCTTAAATGATAGGAAAATAAAACACCCTTCAGATATAAAATGATAATAAGAACATAATGAACATCAACATTCCTTAATTTATCTTTTATTGTATTAATTTTATATTTTGATCTTAAAAATTTGATACAGGCCCATCAAGTGAAATCCCATGAAAATGTCCACCTTTTTTATAATAGCAGGTATGCTCATTATCTCTGCGTATGCATTGATTGAGGTTAATTACTATTCTTCCACCCAAACTCTTAACCAGCAACCTGGAGAGACCCCTTACGTAACAATACCCAAGATCGGGGTTGATGAGGCTATTAACAATAAATCCGTTGATTATGGAATTTATCATGAGCCTCAATCAGCTAAACCAGGCAGCGGCACAGTGGTATTATTTGGTCATCGCACATTTCATGGATCACCCTTCCTGAAACTTGACCAGCTACAACCAGGAGATAACGTAACCCTGGAATGGCCGGGAATAGGCTACGTTGAATACACCATAGAAAACAGTACAATCGTACCTGCGGATTACCGATTATCAGTTGAACAGGGAAATGTGCTGTTTCTCATCACCTGCTATCCTCTGGGTTCAACCAAGGAGAGGTTGATAATCAAAGCTAAGCAGGGAAACATACAACCCATCAAAACCGTAAGGATGGCTAATCCACAACAGTATTATGCTATTATCATAATCGTGGCATTCATGGCCGCAGGAACAGTTTTAAGTTACTTATACCCAGTTAAAGAAGACAGAGCCATAGTCTTCCTGGTTACAGTAGCTTTAACATTCTTCCTGGTTCTTGGTTATTTCTTTCCCACCCCACCCAGTACTCTGGAATCAAACATATCCAGAGTAACTGATTTTCTGGGATTAGGATTCTAAAGTCGATTTATACATTGCATATAAATGAATAAGATTTAAAACGCTAAATAAGAGCTAATCTAGTCAATAAACATAGTCTGCTCTTAAGTTAAAGCTGTGGTTAAGTTTAAAAATTTTTATAGAATGTAATTGAAACTCATAAGAGGTGTTTGGATGAATGATGAAAAATACTTTCAAAACATCACCACAAGAGAAAGATCCATATTTGAAGGAGCAATTACCATGGGTGCGCTCTTCCACCAGTTCGTAGGCACACCAGTAAATATAAAAAGTGCGGATTCCCTGGAAACAGCTATGGAAGAATCATTGTCCTTACAACCATGCATTAGCAGTGTAAAGGTGCAAATCAATCGTGAACTACTGAAGGAAACAGAGAATGAATATGATTATCTTTCTCTTACTGGGGATATGCTGGATGTGCGGCTGGTATCCGAGTATAAGGGGGTCAGAGCAGTAGTGCGCATGCAATACATTGAAGAACTTCAATACCCTTTGATGTACGTGGAGGAAGTGGATTAAATAAATATAAAACCTATAATCCAATTTAACGTATACATAGTCAAATGGACATATAGTCTAATGTACTGGTTGGGGGATCTTAAACAATTCATTTAAAATATTTTTGATAATATCAATAGTTAACTAAAATAGCTAATAATATAAAAAATGGTAGATTTCATGATAACCGTTGATGAAAATCTTTGTAAGGGATGCAATATCTGCACTGAGTTCTGTCCCCGTAAGGTTTACCAGGAATCCGGGACCCTAAACAAGAAAGGGGTGCATGTTCCAGTACCTGAAAATGAGGACAAATGCACACAATGCCAGTTATGTGTCATGATGTGTCCTGATCAGGCAATAAAAGTTGATGAAAAAGCGGATGAGAAGGATGAAAACTGAAGATTATTTTATACAGGGTAATGAGGCCTGTGCCAGAGGAGCAATAAAAGCCGGCTGCCGATTTTTCGCCGGATACCCCATAACTCCTTCCACAGAAATCGCAGAGGATATGGCAGTGTTCTTACCCCGAGAAGGGGGGATATTTGTCCAGATGGAAGATGAAATCGCTGCCCTGGGTGCAGTTATCGGAGCAGTTTGGTCGGGTATGAAAGGAATGACCGCCACTTCAGGTCCGGGATTCTCACTAATGCAGGAACATATAGGCTATGCAGTGATGACTGAAACCCCTCTGGTAATCGTCAACATGCAAAGGGGGTCACCATCCACAGGACAACCCACCATGGCCAGTCAAAGTGATATGATGCAGGCCCGCTGGGGATCCCACGGAGACTATGAATTAATAGCTTTATCACCATCATCAGTTCAGGAATGTTTTGACTTCACTGTAGAAGCATTCAACCTGGCTGAGGCGTACAGAGTACCAGTTATGGTGATGAGTGACGAAATTGTAGGTCATATGCGGGAGAAAATCACCATTCCGGATAAAGTTGATATCAAGGCCCGTCAAATGCCCACCGAAGGACCAGAAAAATTCCTACCATATCATGCAGCACCTGATGGAACCAGTCCCATGCCATCTTTCGGCGATGGATACAAAATGCACATCACCGGATTGACACATGATGAACGCGGATACCCGGAAGCTTCAAATCCACAGGCACACTCCAAACTGGTGAAACGTTTATGTGATAAAATCCTCCACCACACCGATGAAATATCCCGGATAAAAACAGAGAGTACTGAAGATGCGGAAATAATCGTAGTTTCCTACGGCGCACCATCAAGATCTGCTCTTAAAGCAGTGAGAACTGCCAGAGATCAGGGTATTAAGGCAGGATTTATAAAAATAGACATTGTCTGGCCGTTCCCAGAGGAAATGATCCGTAATGCTGTGGGTAAAGCAAATAGGGTGCTTGTGGTAGAGATGAACCTGGGACAGATCTTCTACGAAGTTCAAAGAATTCTTCCCCAATCACAAGTGGAATTAGCACCTAAAATCGGTGGTGAAATGCACTTCCCAGAAGAAATTTTAGAAAAAATCAAAGGGTAAACATTGATTAAAAATTATACAATCCTAATTCCACTATTAAATAAATTAACTGATAATTAATATTTAATCAAATAAATCAAGATTAATAAATAATTTTCATCCCATGGAGATGGAGAAGATGGACCAAAACAGGGAAAACCGTTTTATGAAGTATTTAAGGAAGGACAGGCTTCCCCATATTTT
Organism: Methanobacteriaceae archaeon; assembly: GCA_013403005.1. Taxonomy (NCBI): domain Archaea; kingdom Methanobacteriati; phylum Methanobacteriota; class Methanobacteria; order Methanobacteriales; family Methanobacteriaceae; species Methanobacteriaceae archaeon. The sequence goes on from JACBOA010000001.1 coordinate 110,882, forward strand.
CTGCGCAGGATGCGGAAATGGAATTATCATGAACACATTCTTCAATGGTATGGAAATGGCAGAAGTGGACTTTGAAAAGGTGGTTATGGTATCAGGAATTGGATGTTCCTCCCGAATACCAGGCTACGTTAAATGTGACTCACTGCACACCACTCATGGCCGACCCATATCATTCGCCACCGGAATCAAACTGGCCAACACCCAAAACGAGGTGGTGGTATTCACCGGAGACGGAGATGCCGCAGCAATTGGAGGCAACCACCTTATTCACGCTGCTCGTCGTAACATAAACATCACTGTAATTTGTATCAACAACAGCATCTATGGTATGACCGGAGGCCAGATTAGCCCCACCAGTCCCCAGGGAAGTTACGGATCAACTGCACCATACGGGGCACTGGAAAGATCATTCAATCTTTCAGAGATGGTGAAAGCTGCCGGAGCAACATACGTAGCTCGTTGGACCACTGCCCAACCAGTGCAACTATCTAACGCTATTAAAAAAGGACTTCAAAATAGGGGGTTCTCATTCATAGAAGTTATATCCCAGTGTCCCACCTATTTCGGTAGGAAAAACAGGATGCGTTCTCCCATTGAGATGATGAAATGGATGAAAGAGGAAAGCATTGTTAAAAGAAGAGCTGATAAACTTTCACCAGAGGAACTGGAGGGGAAAATCATAGTAGGGGAATTTGAAAATAAAGAAGAACCAGAATTCTCAGATAATGTCTGCCAGTTACTTGAAGATAAATGCACAACTGGAAAACCATCAGCAACCAGATCCGCATATCAGGGGGGATAAATTTGCGTAAAGAAATTAGAATAGCTGGTTTCGGAGGTCAAGGAGTAATACTGGCTGGGATAGTAATAGGCAAGGCCGCAGCGTTGTATGATGGATTATACGCAGTTCAAACACAGTCCTATGGCCCGGAAGCTCGTGGAGGTGCATCCCGAACCGAACTAGTAATCAGTGATGAGGAAATCGACTATCCCAAGGTTCATCATCCGGACATCTTTGTGGCCATGTCCCACGAGGCCCTTTTAGCATATCTCGATGGTTTAAAACATGGCGGTATCCTGATTATCGACCCAGACATGGTTATAGAGGATGAAATCAGTGCATTTATAGAAAAACATGAAATTAAAGTTTACCATGCTCCAGCCACCCGCACAGCTGATGAAAAAGTGGGACTTCGAATTGTGGCTAACATTGTAATGATTGGAGCTATAACTGGATTCACCCAAGCCATATCTGAGGAAGCTGCACGAGAAGCCATAAAAGCAAGCGTACCTCCTGGAACTGAGGATAAGAACCTGTTAGCATTTGAAGCAGGAATGGAACTTTCCCGTGAGGAAGCATAAATTACTAATCACGTATAAAAACTCTTTCCTAGATGAGTATAAATTCTCAGTGAGAGATTATATAAAATCTTCATCAGGGATTATTTCATTTAAGGATGATGATATAATTCCAGTAATCCCAGTGAAATTTAATATTGCCAGAAAGATTATTACTTCCAGTGAGAGATTAAAAATTTTGTATTTAAGGATAAAAAATTCCAAAGAGATATCATATCTTGCCTTAGGAGGCGTCAAATCATGAAGATTCATGAATACCAGGCCAAAGAAATTTTCAGTGTAAATGGAATACCCACACCAAAAAGTATTGTGGCAGAAAACCCTGAAAAAGCTCGCAAAGCTGCCCTGGAGATTAATAAATCCGTGGCCATAAAGTCACAGGTACTGGTTGGTGGAAGGGGAAAAGCTGGTGGGATAAAATTCGCTCAAAACCCTGAAATGGCATTTAAACTCACTGAAGAACTTATAGGGCTGGAAATCCGCGGTGAAATTGTGGAAAAAGTTCTGGTAGAGGAAATGCTTGATATTCAGGATGAATTCTATGTGAGTGTGGCAGTGGATCGATCAGCACGGAAACCTCTGATAATGGCCAGTATGTCTGGGGGTATGGATATAGAAGAAGTGGCAAGGCAAAATCCTGAAAAAATTGTTAAATATCATCTTAATCCACTGGAAGAGTTTTTACCTTACCAGGCTCGTGAAATAGCCCGTAAAATGGGATTAGATTCCAAGTTTATTCCAGCAGTTGGTGGGATCATCTGGAAACTTTACCAAGTATTCCAAAACTACGATGCCAACATAGCTGAAATCAACCCCCTAGTCTTAACTCAAAAAGGGTTAATAGCTGCTGATGCCAAACTGGATATTGATGATGATTCGCTGTACCGTCACCAGGATCTGGCACAATTAAGTTCCGAACCCATTGATGAATTTGCTTACGTGAAACTGGATGGAGATATAGCAGTTATTGGAAACGGTGCAGGTCTCACCCTAACCGGCATGGATATGATCAAATTATACGGTGGAAAACCAGCCACTTTCCTGGACATAGGTGGGGGAGCATCAAAGGAAAATATTGCCCGGGCACTGAACCTGGTTATATCAAATCCAAAGGTTAAAGTGGTGTTTTTGAATGTTTTAGGTGGAATCACCAGGGCAGATGATGTTGCACATGGCGTTATCACTGTTTTAAATGATTCAGAAAGAAAGGTGCCACTGGTTATCAGACTCACAGGTACCAATGAAGAAGAAGGGCAAAGAATACTACACTCTGCGGGAGTGAGCTATGAAACATCAATGGAAGCCGCTGCCAGGAAAGCAGTTGAGCTATGTAATAACTTAAATTAGAATAAAATAGATATATTGGGTTTTTAGAATTTTTATATTATTTTTTTAATTATTTACATTTTTTATTTTACATTTTTCATTAACTTTCAATTTACCTCAAACTGGGTTTAATTGTCACTAAGTGAGCTATTACCATGCCTGATAGGAATATATAGGTAAGCATGGCTGATCCGTTGATTGTTCGGTTGAAAAGGAAAATTCCTATTATGGACTGGGCAATAAATGCGGTTAATGCACCAATGAGCAGGGCTTCTCTTCCCAGATACCTCCTGCTACCCACTCTCCTTTTGCTGCGGTACTTGCGGAGCACATAAAAACCGCTGCACATAACAAAAGTGCACCAGGCCAGTAAGGCCAGAAGCCCGCCATATCCAAAGTCAAAGGCCACTCCAAATAATCCCGGGAGCATGTAGTCGATAATGTCTTTTTTGGTAACCAAAACTCCGAAAAACAGGGGGAAGGGTAAGGTAAAAGTGTTTATCATGTTCATGGGAAGGGATAGGTATCCATCAGACCCTCCAAGACAGCTTGCACCCCAGTAGCAGGAACCCTGCACGTGCCCCCAAAGAGTAGTGTTTTTAATCACCATTTTAAGGCTGGGTAGAGCATATTCCTCCAATCGAGTTAACCGAAGAAGAGGACTTAAGACCGAAGCATTGAATAGTTTTGATAATATCTCCAGGATGATGAAACCACCCAATGCTGCTCCAACTGCGGTTAAAACCCTTTTCCGTGTAATTTTCACACTTCTGCGGAAGCTTTTGGACATTATTATGTATCCCAGGAACCATCCAAGGAACCATAAAATTAGGAAAGAACGATGCATCAAACCTCCTGCAACGGCTATCACTCCAAAAAGGATGAGAGAAAGGGCAGTGATAGAAGTAGATTTGATTTCCACCTCACTTAAGAGACTGGCTGAAGCGGAAAGTGTTACCCATGCAAAGACAGCCAGCGGACCAAAGGGATGTGTGAATTCCTGATGAGAAACATAGGGTAAAAAGAGCAGAGCAGTGTCAACACTGAATATTCCAGCCAGAAGCATGGTCAGAATAAGAGAAAGGAACAACACCATGCTCAAGGTAAATGGAATGATATTGATTAGGAGTATAACGCCCAACTGTATTATAACGGCCACTTCAATTATAAATTGCAGATGGTTTTGGGCGATTAACATGGTTATCACTATTATTTTCACAAATTTGGTTATAATATATATTGTTAAGTTGTAAACTGTCTTCAGTTGTTGTTCAGGATTATTAACTTAAAGCTATGAATAGCTATGAATAAATCTATGAATTAATATTTACAGAGTCCTTATAAATCAGCAAGATGATTGAGTTTTACGTAGATTAAATGTAATAACCCTTCCTCTATTGTAGGTGTGATCTGGTTATAAATTTTCTTATGAACCCTAGTCTCCAAATTGTATTCAATCTATCCATTCAATAAGAAATATGGGGATTCATTTTTATTAATCTAATTTTAACTACAACATCTCATTCCTATTATTCAGAATATTATTTAATGGTTATTTTAATTTTCAGATGCCAATAAGACCTCTCAGGTAGTCCAAGAAACTCTGCAAGTAGTTCCATATCTGCCCCAGTATTCCTTCAGATTGTGATGCTTGTTGTGTTGCAGATTGGAGTTGGTTTTTGAAATCAGTTAGACTACTCTGGGCTTTTTGGGAGTTAGCCAGAGCATCTGCTATCTGCTGGGCTTGCTGGTCACTTAGGTTGATGTTCAAAGTGGCTGCAATGTTTATAACTATGGCCTTTATCTGGGTGGGATCCTGCAAATTCTGTTTTTGTACTTCCTGTTTAGATTTTTCAAAAAGTTCAGCAATTTTATCAGCATTTTGGCCGGTCTGGTTGGCGATCTGAGTTTGGGTGTACAGTTCCTCAGTAGCTGCTTTTTTAGCATCCGCAGGTATAGATGCACCCACTGCAATTTCATAGGATCTTAAAACTCCTGCCAGGGCTGATTCTCCAGTAGCCGTCACTGGTGCAGTCACCACCACATAACCATTCTCTATTCCAGTTGACTTTAGAGCATTGGCATACATTTTAGATGTAACTGTGGTTATGGTATTTTTGTCCACAATGATTTTGATACCCTGACTGTAACTAAGATCTACCATGGCACAGGAAAAGATCTGCTGTGAGTTGTAGGTGCGGCCGCTGATGTCTTTGGATATTTGATTAACTTCGGATGCAGTTATAACCTTTGAATTAGCACTATTAACATCTTTACTGGTTTGTGATTTGAAATAATTCAAAACTGTGCTCTTGTATGAGGGGTTATTGTATGTTGTCTCCCCATAGGTGATTGCAAAACCCGATGTACTGGCACTGTAAATTGGACTTATCACAAACATTAACACTACTAATGCCAACAACAACCTTTTCATCCTACCACTTCCTATTCTGTCCTCCATATAAGTAGATTCTAACTAGATATTATAAACTAATTAATTAATCTGTATTTACCTAACTTATAATTAAATATATGGGAAAATATCATTAAAAATGATTTAAAAAACTATTTAAAAAGTGAGCATATTCTTCAAACAGTCAATTTTTTTAAATAGATCAAAAGGCAACTGAAGGATACATCACTGGATAGATAATATATCTCATATTGATTAGAATACTGTTTAATATCCATCTAACTTAATTTTTATCTACTTTTTTATCTAATTTTATCTAGCCATTGTTTAATTCTTTAGAAAGCATAAAGCATATCAATACAAAAATAATTATTTCCCATAAAGATTCCAATAAAGAATTCTCCTTTAGATTTAAGTGAAATTTAAGGGAATTTAGTCATTGAAAAAGGAAAACATATAAAAAACCTAAATAAAAGTATTGTGGATCAAAATATCATTTCGGATTTTATAATTTGAATATTGTCGGTTTGATGGCCATGGGAGTACTAAAACTTATTAGGTATTAGGCCAAGAGAACAACTCTACTTTCAGGGGCATGATCTACTATTTTTCGTCCGCATAGATTGGCAACAGAATTTGCAAATTCGAAGATATCTTTAGATTTAGGCATATGATCAAATTTCAGCCGGTCGCGGGAACTCCCTACATACATGTATGCCTTAATTTCCACAAAGTCAGGATCAGCACCTTCAATTATTTGAGCATATTCCTCAGGATGGAACATGTTGTAATCTTTAACACAAGTCATTCTGATAACAGTGCGGCAGTTGAAAGTGGATAGAAGATCCAGGGACTGTTTTAGTTTTTCCCACCCCTTTTCAACCTGTGGATCACAGATACTTTTATATATTTCTGGATTGGGAGCATCAAGAGATAGGTAAAGCTGGGTTGGTTCAGGATTAAGGTTTTTTAGTTTTTCAGGGCTTAAACCGTTACTCACCAGGAATGTAGTGAAGTTTCTTTGTTGGTACTCTTCTAAAAGTTGATTTATTGAAGGATAAAGAAGAGGTTCACCAGCTAGTGAAATGGCAGCATTATTAGGATTTTGGGCTTCCCTAACCTTATTCTGATTAGCTTGGGAATTTCCAAAAAAACCCACCAGCAGTTTGCGCTGAGCCTCAATACAGCCATCAATTATATCTCCTGGGTCATCAAATTCCTCATCCCAGGTAGTGCTGGTTATGGAAATATCTCTCCAGCAGAAAAGGCATTTATGATGGCAGAAGGGAATGCTGGGTGACATCTGAAGACAGCGATGGCTTTTTATACCATAAAATTTTTCTTTATAGCACACTCCCTCATCAAGGAGGCTTTTTTTAGTCCAGTGACACACTTTGGCTGCGGCATGTCTTTTTGAGCCCACAAAACGATATCCTTTTTTCTCTAAATTTTTAATAACTGTATCTGATATTGGCATATTTTTTTCACCATTAGAATATGGAGATAGGAGTTAATAGGGATTGTCAAGGATTTTTATATTAATAATGATTATTTTTTAATAAAATTCAGTGAAATATTTATTAGATTTTTTTTAGATTTTTGAAAAAAATTTTGCATAAAGTAATATATGTTTAGGATATTAATTCAGTGTTTACATTCAGTTTATCAATAGTATTATATTTTTATAGTGGTATGTTTCATCATTCAACTTCATAATGCATCATATGTATCTATTCAGATAAAATCACATGTTCTGATATTTCCATATTAAAGATTATTAATTATTCCTTTCTAATAGGGTTAAAATTATTAACAATTCAAAAATAAGCGTGGATTCTCGAAAAAAGCTTTAAAATTCTTTAAATAGGATTATTATTCATATTATCTATTTTTTGTAAAAACTCATGATTTGATGCTCTTTAAACATTTAAAGTTTGATTAATTCCATTTTATCGTTAATAAGGGAGTATGTCTCTCATAGATTAATGAATTGCATATGCTTATTTTAGCAAAATGGGCTTTTAATTGAGCTGATTTATTAAAAATACTAAAGGAACCAGTCTGTTCGAGATCATCTACTAAAATAACCTCACAGAGTGTCTTAAATGTTAAAAAAAGCCCTATAAAGTCCTTTTTTAGAGAATTATTTCGAAACCTTTATAAGTGATATTGTTTCCATCATAGAGTAGTCCAAAAGAGTCCTTTAAAAGTTATTTTATGGGACACGGAGGCGGTATAATTAAGCGAGTGAAGCGAAACTTTACCTACGCAGTAGTTTGTATGCTGTGTTTGGTTGTTGCTGCGGTGCCTATTTCGGGTGCTGTGGGTGACGAGAAAACTGATGTGAATCAAGCGAATCCTGCTGATGGTTTGAAAGTTGGAGTTTCAGGTTCTGATGTTCAAGAAGCACAGAACGTGATTCAAAACAAAAAACCATTCGGTGAGAATTCCACAAAAATCTTAGGTAACAAAACAACAGATGGTTCATTAAAACTCGGTTCTACCGGAGATAAGGTCAAAGAACTGCAACAATGGTTAACTGATTACGGTTACTACTCTGGTGAAATAGATGGTATTTTCGGTGCTGACACTGAAAAAGCGGTTAAAGTTTTCCAGGAAGAAGCCGGATTAAAAGTTGACGGAGTTGTGGGGAAAGACACCAAAAAGCCATGGAAAACTGGGACAAATACGTGGCTCAGGTCCAGGCTGCAGCCGGTGAAAAAAGTACCAGCGAATCCAGTTACAGTTCAAGCAAATCAACCCAAACATCATCAAAAAAATCCTACGCAACAGCCGTCCGAAGCTACACCAAAACTTACAAATATAACTATGGATGGAGTGGAAGCGGAGATTGTTGGGATATCAGTGAAGCAGCTTACAATAGATTAACATCATCTGGTCAAAAAGCACGAATAATCCAGTACGCAAACAGTTATGTTAGCAATCACCGTTCAGTGCAAGTCTATCAAAACGGTCAATGGGTTGACTACCGAGATGTACCACAAAGGGGTGTACCTACTTCTCGTCTCAGCTCTGAAATAGTTATAAAAGAATAACTACATTTGATAGCAAGAATAAAAACCACAACTCAGCAGTTTAACGCAAAAACTGTTGAAAAACTCTCTTTTTATTTTATTTGAATTTTTTACCATAATTTATCTCACTTTTCTCATCTTAATCACATCAATTTATTAGTGGATTATTTTTTTAAAAGTTGAATCATCTCAAAGTCATCTCAGAGTCATGTTTTTTGAATTTAAATTTATATTCAACAATTAAAGGGCTCTATATGATGGGGGGGAGTTTTTATCCAATCTGCATTGAAACCACAATATTTTTATGTCTCTCCCCTAAAAAGATAATACAGTAAACTGCACACTTTTTGGAGGCTGATTATGAAAATAACACAAACCCCTTTGGTAATTTTAAATTTTAAAACCTACATGGAGTCCACTGGAGAAAATGCACTGCAATTAGCCAGAGCCCTAGAACAAGTTGCTGAGGAGACTGGGGTAAACATGGCAGCGGCACCACAAGGGGCCGACCTCTGGAGATTATCCCAGGAAGTTAAAATACCAGTTTTAGCACAGCACATTGATCCAGTTGATGCAGGGGGACACACTGGATCTATGCTACTGGAATGTGCCAAAGAAGCAGGAGCATCTGGAACTCTTATAAATCATTCTGAGCAACGGATGGAACTGGCTGATATTGAATATGTGGTCAATAAAATCAATGCCGCGGACATGACCAGTGTTTTATGCACCAACAATATACAGACCAGTGCCGCAGCAGCGTCATTAAACCCTGATTTTGTGGCTATAGAACCTCCAGAACTAATTGGATCAGGAATACCAGTTTCTAAAGCTGAACCTGAGATCGTGGAGGGTAGTGTAGCAGCCATTAAAAGCATAAATTCCAATGTAAGGGTTTTGTGTGGTGCGGGAATTTCCACTGGTGATGACATGAAAGCTGCCCTGGATCTGGGAAGTGAAGGAGTTCTCCTGGCATCAGGAATCATACTTGCCTCTGACCCTAAACAGGCGCTGCTAGATCTGGTGAGTAAAATATAATCAATAAAACATCTAGGAATAATTACTTCTAAGAGAATAATTACTTCTAAGCTAATACTTCTAACATATAATAAAATGGAATGTGGGTTATTATGGCTCCTGATTTTTACACTATAGATGACTTTGATGTGGAGGGTAAAACTGTTCTGGTACGGGTGGACATCAATTCTCCAGTTGACCCTCTTACGGGATTACTCTTAGATGACACACGCATCAGACTGCACGCTGAAACCATAGCTGAACTGGCGAATAAAGGTGCTAAAACAGTATTGCTTGCTCATCAGAGTCGCCCTGGCAAAAAAGATTTCACCACCATGGAGCAACATGCCGAAGCCCTTTCTAACCTTCTGGCCCGGCCGGTACTTTATGTGGATGATATATTTGGTAGTAATGCCCGGGAAGCCATAAAATCGTTAAATAATGGAGATATTCTTCTTCTGGAAAATGTGCGCTTTTATTCTGAAGAAATACTCCAGAGAGAACCAGCACAACAGGCAGAAACGCACATGGTACGACTGCTTTCACCTTTAGCTGATTTTTTTATCAATGATGCTTTCGCAGCTGCCCACCGTTCCCAGCCTTCTTTAGTAGGATTTGCTCTTAAAATGCCATCAGCAGCAGGCAGGGTGATGGAAAGAGAACTTAAAGCATTATATAGTGCAGTAATGAATGTGGAAAGGCCATGTGTATATGTTTTGGGTGGAGTGAAAGTTGATGATTCCATTATGGTCATGGAAAATGCCCTGGAAGCTGGGAGTGCTGATTACATCCTCACCACAGGATTGGTGGCCAACATATTCCTTTGGGGTGGGGGAGTAAACATACAAAAATATAACAGAAAGTTCATAGAGGACAGAGACTACTGTGCATACGTTAAAAAGGCCAGAAAACTCTGTAAAAAATTTAAAAGTCAGATAATGGTACCTACTGATCTTGCAGTTTGTAAGGATGATAAAAGATGGGAGTACCCGGTGAGTAAACTTCCCAACCTGCCTATTTTTGATTTGGGCACTGAAACCACCACAGAATACGCTCGTGTTATTAGGAATGCACGCACCATATTTGCCAATGGACCTGCAGGGGTTTTTGAAAAAGAAGGATTTAATCAGGGTACTGAGGATATATTAAATGCCATATCTTCATCTGCAGCGTTTTCTATTATTGGGGGCGGACACCTGGCAGCTGCTGCTAATCAAATGGGATTAACTGGAATCAGCCATATTAGCAGTGGTGGTGGAGCTTCCATAAGCTTAATAGCAGGAAAAAGATTACCAGCTGTGGAGGTGCTCAGAACAGCAGCATTAAAAGGTAAAACCAAACATTAATTAAACAATTAAATAAAGAAACCTTAGAATAAAATATAGGTGGGTAAAAAATAAATAAATGATTAGAATTAGTACTCCAATAATTAGCATAAAAAATCAACTATAAATACTTGAATTAACCATCATGATCACTACCACGACTAATGTAATGTTTTTAACATCATCCTGGTTTCCACCCAAAACTATATAAGGCAATATCTCAAAACTTAAAATGCCTCGGTAGCTCAGTCTGGTGGAGCGCGAGACTTGTAATCTCGTGGTCGCGGGTTCAATTCCCGTCCGGGGCTCTAAACTGATGTTAACAGTAATTTTAGCCCTAATATGGCATGATTTACACATTAATTAATGTTTAGGTAAGTTATGGGGACCATAGGGTAGCTTGGTCGATCCTTTGGGCTTTGGGAGCCTGAGACTCCGGTTCAAATCCGGGTGGTCCCATTTGATCATTACCTAATTTACAAAAATCACAAGTAATTCCCGCCTTAGCTCAATTTGGCAGAGCATCGGACTGTAGATCCGAGGGTTGCTGGTTCAAGTCCGGCAGGCGGGACTTAAAATTAAGTTATATCCATGGAAACAGTCGATGAAACTTTTCAAGCTGTTATAAAGTAACTGAGAATAGTAATTCACATCCTCCTGTAGATAATAACACAATGTTTAAAACATAAGTAGTCTAAAGGAAAAGTATATAAGGAAGTATGTCTTAAACCCATATACTCTAGTTCTGCTAAAGTTGCCCTGGTGGTGTAGGGGCTATCATGTGGGCCTGTCGAGCCCACGACTCGGGTTCAAATCCCGGCCAGGGCGTTCTAGAGGGCCCGTAGCTCAGTCTGGGAGAGCGCTTGGCTTTTAACCAAGTGGTCGCGGGTTCAATTCCCGTCGGGCCCGTTCTGATTTTTAGTGGAGGATCAAATGGTGAAGAAGGATATCTTAAAACACGAACTGGTTCCAGATCATGTTGTTTTGTCGAAGTCTGATGTTAAAAAAGTATTAAAAAAACTGGATATCCATCCTGAACAGCTTCCTAAAATAAAAGCTGATGATCCGGTTGTTAAGGCCATAGAAGCTAAACCGGGGGATGTTTTAAAAATAACCAGAAAAAGCCAAACTGCAGGACGATTTGAAACATATCGTTTGGTTTTAGATAAATAGAAAATTAATCTGGTTTTAGATTAAATATAATGGACAATTGATTGAAGATTTAATTAATATCGAGTTAATAATTCACAGAATTGTATTTGCTACCTTATACATAGGTACATAAATATTGTATATTTAATAAATTATTATACTGTATTTCAACTCATAGATAAAAATTAGAACCTACCGTTTGGTGTTGTGCAATGGATAGGTATGGATTGTTTTTTGGAGGAATTTAATGGTAAAAAATGCCTGGGGACTTGTTGATACCTTTTTTGATGAATATAAATTAGTGGATCATCATATTAAGTCATATAATGACTTCATAGACCACCGTATACAGGATATAATCGATATAACTGAACCAATTGTTTTAGAGCAGGGTGAATACACTATAGAGACTGGTGAAGTAAAAATTAAACCACCTTACATTAAAGAAGCAGATGGTTCTAAAAGTAATGTATTTCCAACTGAAGCCAGGCTCAGGAATCTCACCTACTCTGCCCACATGTACATGGAAATGGCACTCACCAAAGGAGAAGAAGAAGCTCAGATGGAAAAAGTGTACATCGGCGAACTCCCAGTAATGCTGAAATCCAATATCTGTCACTTAAATGGATTGAGCTACAAGGAACTGGAAGAAAATGGGGAAGATCCCCAGGATCCTGGAGGCTACTTCATTGTCAACGGCTCAGAAAGAGCCATAGTAACCATGGAAGAAATTGCACCCAACAAAATCATCTTGGAAAGAATAGGGGAAAAGGAAGAGCGCCGAGCACGAGCAATAGTGACCTCAATAAAAAGTGGTTTTAGAGCAAGGATAACCCTCGAATACCGTAAACCCCGGAAAAAAGGAGTATTCCTCCGGATATCATTCCCTTACGTACCTGGAGAAATACCTCTGGTAGTTTTACTCCGTGCACTGGGCTTAGAGAAAGATATAGACTTGGTCAGCAGTGTTTCAGAAGAAAAAGACGTACAATTCCTACTCATAGATGATATACAGACCTCTGAGATCACCAATACCTACGATGCAATTAAATACATTGGTAACCGGGTGGCCAAGGGAATGACAGAGGAATACAGGATAAAAAGAGCCGAAGATGTCATAGACCGCTACCTTTTACCCCACATTGGTGTGGAACCGGAAAAAAGAGCTGAAAAAGCCACATACTTGGCTGAAATGACCGAGATGCTTCTGCAAGTTATTTTTGATGAACGTGAACCACACGACAAGGATCACTACGCTAACAAAAGACTTCGCGTATCTGGAGACCTCATGGAAGACCTTTTCAGGGTGGCATTCACCAGCCTAACCCGTGACATGACATACCAGTTAGAAAGAAGCCTGGCAAGAGGTAAAGAACCGTCAGTCAAACAGGCAGTTCGTTCTGATGTGCTCACGGAAAACATCAAACATGCCATAGCCACTGGAAACTGGGTAGGGGGAAGGGCAGGTGTGAGTCAGCTTCTTGACCGCACCAGTTACATGGGAACTCTTTCTCACCTTAAACGTGTTGTATCTCCTCTCTCAAGGAGCCAACCTCACTTTGAAGCTCGTGACTTGCATCCCACCCAGTTTGGTAAGATATGTCCCAATGAAACCCCAGAGGGACCCAACTGTGGACTGGTGAAAAACCTGGCCATACTGGCCAAGATCTCTGAGGGTTCAGATCCTGATGAACTGGAAGCTGTAATCAAAAAAATGAAGAACGTAAACCCCATCTAAAAATGGAAAATCTGTAAAAAAGGGAAAGAATAGAAATTTAGGAGTTAAAATTTATTTTATTATCAAAGCCAGTTATTGGGGGCCGATTCGTGAAAAAATGCAAAATTTATACTAACGGGAAACTTATTGGAACTTGTGATGATCCAGAAGGATTTGTGGAAGAAATGCGCCAGAAAAGAAGATCTGGGGAAGTTTCCCATGAAATGAACATTACTCATTACCCGGAGAATAATGAAATATATATATTCAATGACCCGGGAAGAACCCGCCGACCATTAATAGTAGTGGAAAACGGTGAAGCACTCTTAACAGATGAACACATACAAAAAATCGCCGATGGTGAGATGGTTTGGCAGGACCTGGTTAATGAGGGAGTAATCGAATATCTGGATGCCGAGGAAGAAGAAAACACCTATATTGCCATGTTCGCTCATGAAATCAATGAATATCACACCCACTTGGAAATAGACCCAGCAACCATGCTGGGAATATGCGCCGGGATCATACCCTACGCCAACCATAACTCATCCCCTCGTAACACCATGGAAGCAGGGATGACCAAACAGGCACTGGGACTTTACGTTTCAAACTATAACTTGAGAACAGACACTCGTGCACACTTACTCCACCAACCACAAGTACCAATCGTTAAAACCAGAAGTATGGATGCCACCCATTACGATAAAAGACCATCCGGTCAGAATTTCGTGGTAGGAGTCATGTCCTATGAGGGTTACAACATGGAAGATGCCCTCATACTGAACAAGGCCTCCCTGGAACGTGGACTGGCCAGATCCTCTTTTTTCAGATCTTATGAAGCCTCTGAACGAAGATATCCGGGAGGACAGGAAGATAAATTCGAAGTACCAGAAAACATGGTACGAGGATACCGTTCAGAAGAGGTCTACCGTAACCTGGATGAAGATGGAATTGTAAACCCGGAAGTGAATGTGAAATCTGGAGATGTGCTCATAGGAAAAACATCCCCACCTCGTTTTTTGGAAGAAATCGATGAATTTGGAACTGTAGCTGAAAGAAGAAGAGAAACTTCAGTAACTGTACGTCACGGAGAACACGGGGTGGTGGATGCAGTGATGCTCACAGAAACAGTTGAAGGCAGTAAACTGGCCAAAATAAGAGTAAGAGACCAGAGACAACCTGAATTTGGAGATAAATTCGCATCAAGACATGGACAAAAAGGAGTTGTTGGTCTTATAGTGTCACAGGAAAACATGCCCTTCACAGCAGAAGGAGTTGTTCCAGACCTAATTGTCAACCCCCATGCTATTCCATCCAGGATGTCCGTGGGACAGGTGCTGGAGATGCTGGCAGGAAAAGCGGGCTGTATGGAAGGACAACGCATGGATGGAACACCATTCAGTGGAACACACGAACATGAAATCATGGAACTATTAAAAGCGAATGGTTTCGAAACCGCAGGCAGAGAATCTCTGTACAACGGGATTACTGGTGAGAGAATCGAAGCAGAGATATTCGTAGGTGTTGCCTACTATCAGAAACTGCACCACATGACCTCTGATAAAGTTTACGCCAGGTCAAGAGGGCCAGTCCAGGTACTAACAAGACAACCCACCGAGGGAAGAGCCAGAGAAGGTGGTTTAAGATTTGGAGAAATGGAAAGGGACTGTCTGATAGCTCATGGGGCTGCATTAGCACTTAAAGAGCGGTTGCTGGATGAATCTGATAAATATGAGGCTATTGTATGTGGAGAATGCGGAATGGTGGCCATACACGATCGCATAAGAGATAAAAAATACTGCCCAATCTGTGGGGACTCAGACAGTTTCCCAGTGGAAATATCATACGCATTTAAACTATTGTTAGACGAACTCAAGAGTCTGTGCATATTCCCCAAACTGGTTCTTGAAGACAAAGCCTGATAATGGTATCAAACAAAAATTAGGGTCTTAATATAAAATAGAGGAGAGAGTGAGCTTGAAAGGAATTTTAAAGAAGATCGCCCAGATCAACTTTGGCCTGCTATCCCCGGAAAACATCCGGAGAATGTCTGTCACCAAAATCGTGACCCCCGATACCTACGATGAAGATGGATACCCCATAGAAGCTGGTCTCATGGACCCCAGACTGGGGGTTATCGACCCAGGGCTCAGATGCCGATCCTGCGGTTCCAAAGGAGGAGACTGTCAGGGACACTTCGGACACATAAACCTGGCACGACCAGTAATTCATGTGGGATTCGCAGACACCATACACAAAATATTACGTTCAACCTGCAGTGAATGTGGAAAAGTACTACTAACAGAAACTGAAAGAATCGACTACCATGATAAAATAGAATCCCGACTCCAGAACGAGGAGAGCATCACCGGACTGGTGAAAGATGTATACACCACTGCTCGTCGTGATAAATGCCCCCAATGTGACACAGAACAGGAAGATATAAAAATAGACAAACCAGTTTCCATTGTGGAGGGCAATTACAAACTAACACCCAGCGAGGTTAGAGAAAGACTGGAGAAAATCCCTGAAGAAGATTACATCTTTCTGGGAATCAACTCCAAAGTAGCCCGACCAGAATGGATGGTACTAACTGTACTGCCAGTACCACCTGTTACTGTAAGGCCCTCCATAACCCTGGAAACAGGTGAAAGATCAGAGGATGACCTGACCCACAAACTGGTAGACATCCTGCGAATAAACCAGCGCTTAAAGGAAAACATGGAAGCTGGAGCACCACAACTCATTGTAGAGGATCTGTGGGAATTATTACAATATCATGTAACCACTTATTTTGATAATGAAGCATCAGGAGTACCCCCAGCCAGACACAGATCAGGAAGGCCTCTTAAAACACTAGCCCAGCGTTTGAAGGGTAAAGAGGGACGTTTCAGAAGTAACCTATCTGGTAAGAGGGTAAACTTCTCAGCCAGGACAGTTATCTCCCCGGACCCCAACATCAGTATCAATGAGGTGGGTGTGCCTCAGATGATCGCCACTGAGGTCACGGTACCCATCTACGTCACTGAATGGAACATTGAGGAAATGAAAAAATACATACTCAACGGACCAAATAAACACCCTGGAGCCAACTATGTCATCCGACCAGATGGTAGGAAGATCAGGGTCTATGATGAAACCAAGGAAGCCATCATAGAAAAACTGGAACCAGAATTTATAGTGGAACGACACCTAATGGATGGAGATATAGTATTATTTAACCGACAGCCCTCCCTGCACCGAATGTCCATGATGGCACATGAAGTGAAGGTTCTGCCCTATAAAACCTTCCGATTAAACCTATGTGTCTGCCCACCATACAATGCTGATTTTGATGGGGACGAAATGAACATGCACGTATTCCAGACTGAAGAATCACGTGCCGAGGCAAAATCCCTAATGAGAGTCCAGGAACACATCCTATCGCCTCGTTTCGGAGGTCCCATTATTGGAGGAATACACGATCACATATCCGGAGCATACCTACTCACAAGGGAAGGATCAAAATTCAAAGAGGACGATGTCTTCCAGATGCTCAAAAGATCCCAGTTGCCACTACCCAAACCCCGAAACCAGGAGTGGACTGGTAAAGAAGTATTCAGTTTACTGTTACCAAAAGACCTGAACATGGTATACAGGGCAGAAATCTGCCGTAAATGTGATGAATGCTTGAGAGAAGACTGTAAAAACGATGCTTACGTGGTTATAGAAAATGGTGAACTTAAATCCGGTGCCATTGACGAAAAAGCATTCGGAGCGTTCTCTGGTAAAATCCTGGATTCCATAGTCAAGGAATATGGAACTGAAAGGGCCAGAGAATTCCTGGATTCAGCCACAAAACTGGCTATATCAGGTATTATGAAAAGAGGGTTCACCACCAGTACTGCAGATGAAGAAATACCTCAGGAAGCCAAAGACCGTATCGAGGAACTCCTCTCCAAGGCAGAAGAAAAGGTTGAAATGCTTATTGAAGCTTACCGTGATGATGAACTGGAAGCTTTACCTGGCCGCAGTCTCAGGGAAACCCTGGAGATGAAGATCATGCAAGTATTGGGTGAAGCTAGGGACAAATCAGGTGAAATCGCAGAAAGCTACTTTGGGATGGACAACCACGCAGTTATAATGGCACTGACTGGTGCTCGTGGATCCATGCTGAACCTGACCCAGATCGCAGCTTGTGTGGGACAACAATCTGTTCGTGGGGGTCGAATTGAAAGGGGTTACAGTAAAAGAACCCTTCCGCACTTCCAAGAAGGTGAACTTGGTGCTAAAGCTAGTGGATTTGTCCACTCCAGTTACAAGGCCGGACTAGACCCATTGGAATTCTTCTTCCATGCCATGGGAGGACGTGAAGGTCTGGTGGACACAGCTATCCGTACAGCTCAGAGTGGATACATGCAACGTCGACTGGTAAACGCTTTACAGGATCTTTCGGTCAGCACTGACAGAACAGTCCGTGACAACCGGGGAGTGGTTATACAAACCCACTATGGCGAAGACGGAATAGACCCGGCTAAAAGTGACTATGGAAAAGTAGCAGATATTGATCGTTTAATAGAGGAGATGCGTATTAAAGCTAAATCCAGCAAATAACCAATCAAGACAATATTCAGAAGGATATTACTAATTAAGGGGCACTTATCAACAAATAGGCATAGATTATAAATTAAATTAGGTAATAGGGATTTACTTACAGTAAAATATAGGTGGTTTTGTGGACATCGAGAAAGTTGAAAAGGTGGTCAAAAAGAAAAGGGCCAAATTTCCAGAGAAACTCATTCAGGAAATAGCTGAAGCTGCCGAAAGGCACGCATTGGATGATAAAGAACTGGATGAACTGGTTAAAGAAATAAAAAAAGCTTACTCACGCTCTGAAGTGGAGCCTGGTGAAGCAGTGGGCACGGTAGCTGCCCAATCAGTGGGAGAACCAGGTACGCAGATGACCATGCGTACCTTTCACTATGCAGGAGTGGCTGAGTTAAACGTTACCCTGGGGTTACCTCGACTAATTGAGATCGTGGACGCCCGTAAGAAGATATCCACACCAACCATGGCCATCTACTTTGATGAAGAACATGCCAGTGATGAGGAGTTTGTGCGCACCATCGCCAACCGTATAGGTAAGATCACCTTAAATGACATCCTCAAAGACTTCAATGTCAATTACGCCAGTATGAACATGAGCGTGGAGATAGATGAAGAGCTGGTGAAGGAGAAACGTCTGGATTATACAGAAGTTTTGGCCAAGATAGAAAAAGCTTTTAAAAGTGTAGAAATAAATAAAAACCTGCTGAGTTTTGAACCTAAGATTACTGATCCTAAACATGCCATTAGGGAACTCCGACTTTTAGCTGATAAGGTTCGCGATCTCCAGATTAGTGGAATTAAGAACATAGGAAAGGTCGTGATCCGGAAAGAAGGGCAAGAATGGGTTATACATACTGAAGGTTCAAATCTGGGCGCTGTCCTGAAAATGGAAGGTGTAGATCGCGTTAGAACAACCACTAACGATATACATGAGGTTGAAAAGGTTTTAGGAATAGAAGCCGCTCGTAACGCTATTATACACGAAGCCCAGACCACTATGGAAGAACAGGGACTCACAGTGGATGTGCGGCATATTATGCTGGTGGCAGATATGATGACTGCCGATGGTATAGTAAAATCCATAGGACGTCACGGTATCAGCGGTGAAAAAGCCAGTGTTCTGGCCAGAGCATCCTTCGAAGAAACTGGTAAACACCTTCTCCGGGCCAGTATTCGGGGTGAGGTGGATCATCTCACTGGAATAATAGAAAACATTATAATCGGGCAGCCAATACCACTGGGAACAGGTTCAGTTGGCGTCATCATGAAAGAGAAATAAGGAGGCAGTCTATGGACGTAGAGAGAGGAATACGAGTAGCAGTAGACACAGGTAATGTCACACTGGGATCCAAAAAAACAATCCAAGCCCTGAAGCTTGGAAAAGGGAAACTAGTCATCATAGCAGAAAATTGCCCAAAAGAGGCCAAAGAAGACGTGATGCAGTACTCAGAGTTATCAGACATCCCAGTTATCACCTTTGAAGGCAGTAGCGTGGATTTAGGATCAGTATGTGGGAAACCATTCACTGTAGCCGCAATGATGGTGAATGATCCTGGAGATTCTACCATACTAGAAATCGTGGGGTAAAACTGTGACCATCAAATTCAGCACCCATGAAATTAGATACATAGCCCTCTTTGAAAGCATGACCGGGGCCACAGTGAAAGATTGCCTGGTGGATGATGAAAACGGCAAGATCACATTCCTGGTGAAAAGAGGAGACATGGGTTTGGCTATAGGGAAAAGAGGGAGCACTGTTAGTAAGGTGCAAAAAACTGTGGACAAGGGTGTGGAGGTAATTGAACACTCTGATGATCCTGCAGAATTTATAGCTAATCTAGTGGCCCCCGCCAAAATGAGGAGTATAAGAATACTTCAAAAAGAAAACGGCGAGAAAATAGCCACATTAGAAGCTGATTCTAGGAATAAAAGGACTGCTATTGGAAAAGGCGGGCAAAATATTGAAAGAGCCCGGGTACTGGCCAAAAGGCAGCACAATATAAATAATATAGTTATAAAATAAGTAAAAAACTGTCAAACGTTTAGATTATACTGATCATAATCCCTGATCCAGGGAACCTAATTAAAATAAGATCAGGGAATAGTCATCGTATTAAACTTATACAAGGAGGAATTATACTTGCCAGGATTATTTGCAGCGAAAAAGCTTAAAAAGAACAGACAAAACTTCCGGTGGAAAGACACGGAATACAAACGCAAAGCATTACGCTTGGATGTGAAAGCAGACCCACTAGAAGGCGCACCCCAGGCACGGGGAATTGTTATAGAAAAGGTGGGAATTGAGGCCAAACAGCCTAACTCTGCTATAAGGAAATGTGTGCGAGTTCAGCTCATTAAAAATGGTAAACAACTAACAGCATTCGCACCAGGAGACGGTGCTATTGGATTCATAGATGAACACGATGAAGTGGTCATTGAAGGAATAGGCGGACCATCAGGAAGGTCCATGGGAGACATTCCTGGAGTCCGATGGAAAGTCACCAAAGTTAACAATGTAGCCCTGGAAGAAATGGTTAAGGGTAAAATAGAAAAACCAGTGAGATAAGCGAGGTTATGATATGAGCTTCAAAGTATTTGATAGTTGGGAACTGGACGAAGTCAAGGTAGAGGACCTGGGACTGGTCAACTACATCTGCCTGGATGAAATAATGGTCCCCCACACCATGGGAAGACACGTCAAGAGACAGTTCGCCAAATCAAGAGTATCAATTGTGGAAAGATTAATTAACAAAATCATGAGAACCGAAAGGAACTCCGGTAAGAAAAACAAAGCTTACAACATAGTTAAAGAAGCATTCACTGTAATAAACCAGCGTACCAAGGAAAATCCGGTACAGGTACTGGTTAAAGCCGTGGAAAACGCAGCTCCCCGAGAAGAAACAACCCGTATCAAATACGGGGGAATTGGTTACCAAGTGGCAGTGGACATAGCACCGCAACGCAGAGTGGACTTAGCCATAGGATTCATAACCAAAGGAGCTTTACAATCCGCATTTAAGAGGAAAAAATCCGCCGGAGAATGCCTGGCCGAGGAATTGTTACTGGCAGCAGAAGCAGACACCAGAAGTTTCTCAGTAGGTAAGAAGGAGGAAAAAGAGCGAGTGGCCAGATCAGCCCATTAAAGGGCATTCATTTCACTCCAAATTTTTTTTATATGGTAAAAAACTTTTTTTCAGGTGATTATTTTGAGTAGACGTACAAAAATGATCAACAAGATCAAGGAACTGATGTACGAACCCGATTTCATTCGTAACATTGGTATCGTGGCCCATATAGATCATGGGAAAACCACCTTATCCGATAACCTACTGGCAGGAGCAGGTATGATCTCATCAGAACTGGCCGGAGACCAGTTATACTTGGACTTTGATGAACAGGAACAGGCCAGAGGAATCACCATCGACGCAGCAAACGTTTCCATGGTGCACAAATACAAGGACGATGACTATCTCATCAACCTCATAGACACCCCTGGTCACGTGGACTTCGGTGGAGACGTAACCCGTGCTATGAGAGCAGTGGACGGAGCAGTAGTAGTGGTATGTGCCGTGGAAGGAATCATGCCCCAGACTGAAACTGTGCTACGCCAGGCTTTAAAAGAAAACGTAAGACCTGTACTTTTCATCAACAAAGTAGACAGACTCATAAATGAGCTTAAACTTGACCCACAGGAACTCCAGCAAAGATTCATCAAAGTCATTGCCAACGCTAACAAACTCATCAGCAACATGGCACCAGAACATCTTAAAAAAGAATGGCAGGTAAAGGTGGAGGATGGAAGCGTAGCCTTCGGATCCGCCTACCACAACTGGGCTATAAACATGGATATCATGCAGAAAACAGGTATAAACTTCAAAGACATCCTTGATTACTGTAATAATGATAACCAGAAAGAATTAGCCCAAAAAGTACCTCTATCTGAAGTTCTTCTGGGAATGGTGGTGGAACACTTACCCAGCCCCAACAAAGCACAGCCCTACAGGGTACCTAGCATCTGGTCGGGAGATATTGAAAGTGAAGAAGGGCAGGGTATGCTCAAAACCGATCCTGACGGACCACTGGCTGTGATGGTAACTGATGTGAGCATAGACAAACACGCTGGAGAAATAGCCACCGGAAGAGTATACGGTGGAACCCTGGAGAAGGGAACTGAAATATTCATGGTGGGAAGCCATGGAAAAGCACGACTCCAGCAAGTAGGGGTTTACTTCGGACCAGAAAGAGTGAACACTGACCGAGTACCTGCCGGGAACATTGTAGCCATTACCGGGGCAAGAAACGCCGTAGCCGGGGAAACTCTCTGTGATGTGGAACGAAAAATCAAAGCCTTTGAAGGTCTGGAACACATCTCAGAGCCGGTGGTTACTGTGGCAGTTGAAGCTAAAAATACCAAAGACTTACCAAAACTTATAGAAGTTCTAAGACAGGTTGGAAAAGAAGACCCTACTGTTAAAATGCAAATAAATGAAGAAACTGGTGAGCACCTGGTAGCAGGAATGGGTGAACTCCACCTAGAGATCATCGCCTACCGTATCAATGAGAAAGGTGTGGAAATCGAAACATCCGAGCCTATCGTGGTTTACCGTGAGACCATAGCTGGAAAAGCAGGGCCAGTGGAAGGAAAATCCCCCAACAAACACAACAGGTTCTACATAGAAATCGAACCACTGGACGAAGGAGTATACCAAGCCATAGTTGATGGGAAAATCAAAGAAGGTCGAGTTAAAGGTAAAGAACTGGTTCCAGTATTCCAGGAATACGGATTACCTAAAGAAGAAGCACGGAAAGTATGGGATGTGTATGAGAAGAGCATCTTTGTCAACATGACCCGTGGTATCCAGTACCTGGATGAGATAAAAGAATTACTCCTGGAAGGATTCGAAAGTGCAATGGATGAAGGACCAATAGCCAAAGAAAAAGTTATGGGAATCAAGATTAAACTCATGGATGCCAAGATTCACGAAGATGCCGTGCACAGGGGACCAGCACAAGTTCTCCCGGCCATCAGAAAGGCAATATACGGTGCCATCATGATGGCTGAACCAGCACTACTGGAACCCATCCAGAAAGTATTCATCAACACACCCCAAGACTACATGGGATCAGCCACCCGTGAAATACAGAACCGGCGTGGACAGATCGTGGACATGGGCCAGGAAGGTGACATGTCCACTGTAGAATCCAAAGTACCCGTAGCAGAAATGTTTGGATTCGCCGGAGACATCCGATCAGCTACAGAAGGACGCTGTCTCTGGTCTACAGAGAATGCAGGATTCGAAAGACTCCCACGTGAACTTCAAAATACCATAATACGGGAAATCAGGCAACGTAAAGGTTTATCTGATCAGCCTTATGGTCCTGACCATTACCTGGGCTGAGTGATCATCCATATCTGGGATAAGTACTTAAACTATCCCAACCACTTATTTGATAACCCCTTAATTTTTTGGGTAGTATTCCCTGATGAGTGGGGGAATATCATAAAAAAATCTGGATATATTTCATAACCATTACTACAATGGTATTCAGATCAAATTTTTTACTGGTTAATTTAAATAGGGGAACCAATAAATCCAACCAGTACGCCTAGTAAGCTCTCTAAATATTCATAGTAAGAGAATTTTATTGGAGGAATAATTTATGGCTAAAGGAAAAGAACACATGAATTTGGCGTTTATCGGACACGTAGACCACGGTAAATCCACTCTAGTGGGTCACCTGCTATTACAGTCCGGAGCTATCGCTGAACAGCAACTATCCGAAGGAGAAGACAAATTCAGATTTGTTATGGACAAACTCTCCGAAGAAAGAGAAAGAGGAGTGACCATTGACCTGGCCCACGCCAGATTCGACACTCCTAAATATGAGTTCACCATTGTGGACTGCCCTGGTCACCGTGACTTTGTGAAAAACATGATCACCGGTGCATCTCAGGCAGATGCTGCAGTACTGGTAGTAGCAGTAGATGATGGTGTAATGCCCCAGACCAAGGAACACGCATTCCTAGCACGTACTCTGGGAATCAACCAGCTCATCATCGGTATAAACAAGATGGACTTGGTGGACTACAGTGAAGAAAAATTCAATGAACTCAAAGAAGAAGTCTCAGACTTAATTAAAACCGTGGCTTACAAGCCCAAAGACATCAACTTCATACCACTATCTGCTTTTGAAGGAGACAACATAACTGAACCATCAGCAAACACTCCCTGGTACAAAGGACCAACCCTGGTTAAAGCATTAGATGAATTTACTGCACCTGAAAAACCAACCGACCTACCACTACGAGTACCAGTCCAGGATGTATACTCCATCACTGGTGTGGGAACTGTGCCTGTGGGTCGTGTGGAAACCGGAATCATGAAAAAAGGTGACAACGTCATCTTCGAACCACCAGGAGCAAGTGGAGAAGTAAAATCCATTGAAATGCACCACGAAATGCTAGAAAAAGCAGAACCTGGAGATAACGTAGGATTTAACGTACGTGGTGTGGGTAAAAATGACATACGCCGTGGAGATGTAGCCGGACATACTGATAACGCACCTACAGTGGCTAAAGAATTCACAGCACAAATCGTAGTTTTACAGCACCCTGGTGTTATCACCGTTGGTTACACCCCAGTATTCCACTGTCACACTGCTCAAGTAGCCTGTACCTTCCTGGAACTCCAGAAAAAACTGGACCCTGCCACTGGTCAGGTTAAAGAAGAAAACCCAGACTTCCTCAAGACTGGGGATGCTGCCTTTGTGGTGGTTAAACCTACCAAGCCTATGGTTATTGAGAAGATCAAGGACATACCACACATGGGCCGGTTTGCTATCCGTGATATGGGTCAGACTGTGGCTGCTGGTATGTGCATTGATCTGGTGCCAGCAAAGTAAATCTAGGATATATTTAATTGAAGGGCGAACTGGAATGTGCCAGTTTGTACTACCTTCTCTTTCTTTTTAATGGAGGAATCGAGTAATGAACAAAGCTAGAATTAAACTCACCGGCACCGACCCAGAGAAATTAGCCTATGTCTGTGACCAGCTTAAGAGGATCGCAGAAAGGACAGGTGTAGATCTCTCAGGCCCCATACCACTACCCACCAAGAAACTGGTAGTACCCACCCGTAAATCACCAGATGGTGAGGGAAAAGCAACCTGGGAAAAATGGGAACTCAGGATACACAAGAGACTGGTGGGAATCGAAGCCGATGAACGGGCCATGAGACAGGTTATGAAGGTCAATGTGCCGGATAATGTGAGTATTGAAATTGAACTCCGAAGCTAAATAACCCATCTAAAAATTGCACATATTCACAGCTGAAAACAACAGCTTAAACAAATTACTCCCATTTAAATATCTAAGTCATTTTTTTCCGGGATAGACAAATCCCAACCTTTTATAAAGGTTGATCCAAAAAAAGGTTTGATTAATAAAAGTAAAATCCATTGCCGGGATAGCCTAGCCAGGTAAGGCGCGGGACTTGAGATCCCGTGGAGCATGGCTCCTCCAGGGTTCAAATCCCTGTCCCGGCGTTATGAACTCTAAATAATAATAAAAACACCATTCTCCAAAACACCATTTTCCTATTTTTTTCGCTGGTGGTAACTGCAGAAAAGCCAGACAGGAAGAGTTCATTTTGCAATCATATTTATTTTAGAAATTCTATTTTAGAAATTAGGCAAATTTTTTAAGATCTTTAAGATTATATAGGTCTATCTGCAATTTCAAATCAGCAAATTTCCCAAATCACCAGATCATGAGTAAAATAAGGACAAATAGAGATTTAAATCATGGAATAAGAAAAATTTCAGGTGAATATAATTATCTGACAGATTCTTTGAACATTAACTTGAATAATTTCTGGGATTAAACCAAAACAACGGGTGGCTCAACATAATACGATCATATTATATATAAGTATTAATTAGTTATATTATTATTAATATTTTTTTTAAAATAGGTGAAAAAAATGGTCTACAAATGTGGTCAAAAACCAGGAAAAGGACGTTATATCTGTTTGAATTGTGGTGAAGATTTGCATCTGGATGATGTTAACGATAGATTACCTCCCTGTGCAAAATGTAAGGAATGTAGGTTTGAAAAAGCTTAATTTGAAAATGTAAAATTATTAAAGTTTTATTCTTGTAAAATATGGATTAATTGTTATTTTTTTTCAATCTTTTATTGATGGTTCATGATTAGATTGAGCTTTCGGCTGGAAATCTAATAAAAATTCTTCAAAATTAACACGGGCTTTTTCATAATCTGATCTCCAGGAAGCAACAATTTCAGGATATATATTTTCATGAGCCACAACTTTTAGCTTTTTACTTAAAAGATATGAGAATTTCTCCGCCAGTAATCCAGTTTTAACACGTGATTTTCCCTTCTTCACCATGCATTCCGTGGATTTTTTCCACTTTAAAAATAAGGGATAAAGATCTTCAAATTCTTTCTGAGGAAATGATCTTTCCAGCTTCTCTAGGAGGTTTAAAATATCTGCATAACCACAGTTAAAATAGTTATCCAGGGTCGTTTTTTCTTTCCAACCCCTCACAACCATTAGAAACTTGCTGAATTCTTTTTGAAAAGGAAAAGGGGCATCTTTAAAGATCTCACTCTGAAGTTCCTTACTTGATTTGGATTCATACTTCTCCAGGACACATATAATGGCTTTATCAATGGTTTTTTTCTCATCCTGAGGAATTATATCAAATAAATCCCTTTTTCTCAAATGAAAAAGATGTTCTGAATCATTTATCATCACACCATCCAGGTACCAGTAGTAAGGCACATCCAGTCCGCAGCCAAAATTACCTTCTTCACGGTCCAGTAAGCACATGAGCTGATAAAAGCGGGTTTTATCACATTCACTACCGGCGAGTTCTTTAAGACTATAAGCAGCATATTCCAAGCGCGGATTCATTAACATAAAAATCTCTCTAATACTTATTAATTACTTATTAGGTTATGAATTTATCCATAAATTTAAAAAGAACATATGGATCATTTTGATCAAGCTTCTTATTAAATCCCTGGGTGCTTATGAATTTAGAACCGTTCCTGAGATATTTACTTTTCATCATGCCCAATTAGAAGTTAACAACATCTAAAAAATTTCACAAATATAAGTCTAAAACTTAAAAATTCAGTTTATTGGATGTATTTTAAATATATAAATTAGTGATTAATAATATAAATTTTGTATAAGTAAGTAATAACAGCTTTAAAGGGGTAAACAAGTTAAAGGTTTAATGGAAATTTATTACATCTATTTAATATTTAATGACCATCCCTTTGTTAGAGGAGTTTTAACCCGTGTGCCAAGCTCATTATCATAATCCTGGATGAAATTTAACTAAGTGGTAAAAGAACATACTAGGGGATAAGAAATGGAGGAATTATAGATGCCGATGGTGTTTGATCACGAACAGTCTATAAAAAAGGGGGAAAACTACAACTTGATGATGCAGGGGGTATCATATTGAAAACTGAAGATCTTCCAAAAAAGGGCTACTCGCCCATAAGAGCAGAATCTGATCTATCACTGGAAGTGGTTATCTTACTCATTTTAGGGATATTCATGCTCCTTTTTGGTATTGTTCTGTTTAAAATCAGCACTGGAGAATTACCTTACGCCCCAGACAGCACCTATGGACTTTTCCTGATCATAGTTTCATTACAGATCATCACCATGGGCAGAACTCCCTTTGGTGATATTCGCCGGTCCTGGGCTCTAGTTATAACTGGAATAGGCACAGCAATCATTGGAATGACTGCCTGTTTCATTCCAGGAACTTTAACCGAGATCGTCCGTATACTGGCAGGGTTAATGTTATTTTTCGGTGGAATATCTCTACTTTTACAGTTGTTTCTTTCTGATAAGAAGGCTAAAATATGGATTAAAACTTCTAGACTGCTGCAGCATTTGACCCTGGCCTGTGCCCTGGTATATGGGGTGGCAATTTTGCTGGGTCTTTTAACACTCATCCCGGGTATTACCACCAACCCAGAAATCGCGGTACTGCTTATTACGTTTGGGATCAGTTTTTTCTATCTGGCCTGGTGCATCCAGAAGGTCACCCGGATATATCCTCCGGAAAAACCTCCTGAATTAGATACAACTGATTCAAAGGCAGTTTTTAGATTGTTACAGGATGCAAAGATTTCTCTATCCCAGGCTGTGCTGATTATGGTTGGAGTTCTCCTAATACTCTTAGGAGTATTTCTCTTCCCTATAAATCAGGGTGTTATTTCCTTCTCTCCTGATGGTGAGCTTGGCCTGCTGCTGGTAATAATGGCAATTCAAATCACTGCCCTAGGAGAAACCCCTATGGGCGAATACAAGCGTTCTTGGCTACTGGTATCAATTGGAATTCTATTCGCTACTCTGGGAGCTTTCTCATGTATAGTCCCTGGAATTCTGACCACCATGCTCCAAATATTCCTCGGAATCTTGAACATCCTTGGAGGTGTCATATTACTCCTTAAAAGGTTCATTCCCATTTTGGGTGCGCTGAGGCATCCTCCACTAGAACCCGTAGTATTACCTCCCATTGCCAAAAAATTGATGATCACACAGACTATTTTGAATTTTGTGTCCATTGCTTTTGGTTTATCCATGCTTTTACCCGGCTTCATTCCCGCTATGCTGGTTCCAGTAATTCTCATTATCAATGGAGTATTACTCTTTGCATTAGGATACATTCTTCAGAAAATAGCCGGAATTCAGGAGACAACAGAATTCACGGAAACCATCTAAAAAAAACAGTTTTTGAACACTTTTATTTTTCCCATTTTTTTGATTTAATATTATACCATAAGGTTTGGTAACTAGTGGAGTTTAGTGATAATATTTCTAGTAATAAATTATATTATTAGAAGCTAAACTTCCCAGTAGAAAGAAATTCATCCAGGATGATTATATTATGAATTTATATTTGAATGATAAAAACTAATCTAAGTTCTATAAAAAATCACTCATTCTTGAATGGTTGAAAATTTATTCACTTATATTTCACTTATAATTCATTTATCAAACTTGATTATTTTATCAGTCCCGAAAATTAAGTAAAAGGGGATAAGTAACACTAACCATTCCAGTATTAAACCTAACCATCCAAAAGCTAGGAAAGAAACAGGCACACTACTAATGGTCAATACTAGTAATGTTCTACCAGTGAAGGTTCGTAGATTAAACTTTTTTTGTTGATTATAATCACCCGGGTCCACATATTTTTTGAAGGAAAAATTTCCACGCAGCAAACCTATGTAGCATACAACCAGAGAAAGCAGCCCTAGACTGGCAATAATCACAGATATTTGATATTGCCAGGGGGAAATGGCAAAATAAAAAGTACCTAAAAAGCTGAAAAAACTCTGCAAAACAGATAATACAATGAAAAGAATGCAAATGGAATAGATTGTATCTAGCCGTTTATTAGGGCTTTCCTTTTCCCGGTTAACATATTTTCTGAAAGTGAAAATCCATAAAACTACAAGCAAAAAGCAGCAACCCAAAGAAATAAGGGCTAAACT
This sequence comes from Methanobacteriaceae archaeon, assembly GCA_013403005.1. NCBI lineage: Archaea > Methanobacteriati > Methanobacteriota > Methanobacteria > Methanobacteriales > Methanobacteriaceae > Methanobacteriaceae archaeon. The sequence continues at coordinate 140,364 of JACBOA010000001.1, forward strand.
AAAAGTGGCAAGTGAGAGTACATAGGCAACTATAGGAGGTTCAATAACAAGAGGAACTAAAGTGGAAGTGTAAAAACTCTGTAAAATAGCCCCAACACTAAAGAGAACCAGGAAAAAACCAACCATCGTTATGTTAAGGTAGTCCCAGACTTCAACTTTTTTCATCTCTTTAATATCCTCTGCCATTAATTCACCTTATCTTGGGTTTGTACAATTTCTATCTTAAAATTTTAAATATATAAATCGTACTGAGGGTTTTAAATAGCTATAATATTTCATATACAATGATTTTAATGATAATCAGAACATTATTTAAAGATTCATCTCCAAATTTATTGATCATTCTACTAATATATCCAGGGAACATGATTCAAGTATAAATCAAGTAATCAGAGTAAAAAAATGCAATAATATGCTCTATTTCTCAACGGCACCTAATGAAATCTAGGATACTTATAGATCACAGTCACTACTACTTAAAAATTAAATTCTCAATACTGTGCAAGCATATATCTTGTGAAGGTTTAAAAGAGGGCAATATAAGCCTAAACTTTATATCTTTCTAGATTATTAAGCCCGGTCCAGTTCAACTTCAACCATTATTTTTGATTCAAGATAATCAGTGTTAACCCCTAAGGTGGTGAAAACATCCCAAACCTCATATAATGCGATTTGCATTAATTCCATTTCTAATCTTTCATTATCAGCTGCAGAAATTATGCGGTTCAATAAGCTTCCATTATTATACTCTGCAAATATTTTTATGTTTCCTTGTATTTCTTTTTCATCTAAAAACACCAGCACATTAACCCATTCAATTTTGGGATGAGATAATGCGGATTTTTTTATTTTTTCCATTAGCTGTTCTTCTATTTCTTCAACATTCTCATCACTTAGGGATCTATCGAAATTTTCCAGTATATGATCAACTTCATCATCTTGAATGTCTCTTATATTGAACTTTTCCAGTAAAGCAGACCTATCAATACTTTCCCCAACAGGTTCTTCAAAAGTTTCAAATTCTTCAGCTTCTCCAGCAAGATATTCCGTCTTTAAAGTTTCCCCTTCAAACTTTTCAATCTCAAGTTCACTAGCGGTTTCAAATTGTCCCAACTGATTAAACCTTTCACTGCTCTTTTTGGGCTTTTGAACCAGATAAAGTTCCCAAATATTATCTTTTTCTACTTCTTCCCTATCCAAAGCCCTTCTAAAAATATCTTCTTTTCCGATGTCTTTTGCAGCAGTTTTTTCACGTCTTTGTATGAGATTCTGTCGTATTTGTTCTTTTTCTTGTTTTTCTTGTTTTTGTGCTTGTTGTATGAGTTGTTGTTTTTGTTGGTTGTTTATGGTGTTTTTTTGTTGTTCTTGGAGTTGTTGTTGTCTTTTTTGTTTGAGTTTTTGTCGTATTTGTTCTTTTTCTTGTTTTTCTTGTTTTTGTGCTTGTTGTATGAGTTGTTGTTTTTGTTGGTTGTTTTTGGTGTTTTTTTGTTGTTCTTGGAGTTGTTGTTGTCTTTTTTGTTTGAGTTTTTGTCGTATTTGTTCTCTTTCTCGCAATTCTTGTAGTTCTGCTTGTCGAATAATGGCTTGTATTTCCAGATCTGCGCTTTCGGAATCCTTATTTTTCTGACGATTTTTTCGTCTTTCTCTGAATTTTTCCTTTATTCTTTCTATTTCTTCTTTTTCCTCTTCCATGGCCTTTTTACGCAGAACTTCAACTTCTACAGTACTCATCCTTAGATTCCCTCTTGAGATTTACCATTGATTTTTGAAGGTGATTTGTAAATTAAACCTATAACCAAGCTTAAATCTGGCATAAACTTATAATTGGAAATAGGTTATTTTATGTTCAGAAGGCCTATAAATCTTTAGATGACTCTCTATATGGATATTGACCTTTTTTATAATTAATGAGGACTTATAGAAATATTGTCATCAAATAACTACAATAGTATGAAGTTTTTTAAATTCTTATGAGTTGGATATTAACAAGGAGTAAGAAAAATTGGAAAAATTCTATTAGAAGGCTGATATTGTGAGAATAGAAGAATAATCGGTTTTATCAGTGTAAAATTAATTTAAACTAATTTATCTAGTAATAAAGCGATACTGGGAATCTCTAACCCAAAAACAATCAAACTAAAAATTGCAGGTGTTGTTAAAGCATTAATTGTTCGCGTTCCAGTTTATCCAGGGAGCAAAACCGCTGCTAATAACATAGCCGAGATTTAAAGGTAATTTAATGGTTAAAGTTTCAGGAGGTGCCAGAAAAATTCCTGTCCATGATAATAAAACCATATTGTCAGTGCTTGATGGAGATTTTTGCCATTAAAATCCTTTTTGGGAAAATCCAATGATTTTCGATCATAAACACCAAAAGTGATGAGATTAACTTTTGCTGCACATTGCCTCCTATGTAATAGTTATTGGATATTCCACATTCAATAAAAAATAAATAATAACAGACTTGTTATCAGGAATTTCAAATTTTAGAGTAAAAATCTCTCTTTATCATTATTCTACTTTATAAATTCTGATAAAATTCATCAAGGACGGTAATCCTTTTCAGATTCCTTTTTAAGACATTTTAAGACAGATATTAAGGACTCTTTGAGCATTTCTTCCATCCGGTCATGCATGGAACTGCTTATCAAACCATCCCAGGATTCTTCAACCATTGCAATGGTTTTTCCATCTTTTTCTTCTATTTTAAAGATGTGAATGGCATTAATGCCCATGGTCTTTCCCATCCAAGTTAACAAATGAGGTCTCTCTACATCTTGCAGCACGGATGTTATTTCCCCAAGACTGGTTATCCAGTGAAACTGCGTACTTGGTTTCAATTCCCCTCTCAAGGCAGTACTCTTTACATCAGGATTCCACTGGGGCCAATTTTCAATATCAGCCATAATATCCCATACAGTACCTGGATCTGCGTCAATATCTATTTCGGCTCTGGCTAAAACCGGTGCTTCCTCATTGACACTAATCATTCATATCACCCTATAATAATTCTAATTTTCAACATATTAAAGAACTTGTATTATGGAGGGATGGAACATTTCAAATGATAAAGATAAGTAAAATAAAAAGGAGATTGTTAAAATCTAAAAAACGGAATCAGTTTAATAAAACAAAAAATAGTTCTTTTAGTATTTAACTAAAATATTTGGAATAATAACTAGTAAATAGCATCAAAAAAAGAATACTATTAAACCATAATTTAACGGCACAAGATAATATATACTAGAATTGTACAATTCACAAATTAGAACTTTGAATTTCTATTTTAGATTTTAAATAGATAGTTTCGATGCAATTATTTGGAAAATTAACATCTTAATTCCAATTGAATGAGATTAAGATTTTTTTTAAGTTAATCGATGGTTTCAAACTCCAATTTTGAGTTATTATAGGAGATACGGATGAATTCAAAAAATACCCGGAAAGATGTGGATCAGCGTATAGCCATGGTCACAGGAGACCCCAAAAAGGCTATCCGAGTACTGGCCATGCCCATGATCATATCCATGTTCCTTATCATGGCCTATAACTTGGCAGATAGTATCTGGGTTTCTGGTCTGGGCCCCAATGCACTGGCTGCTTTAGGTTTCATAAACCCCCTATTTTTCATAGTTATAGGTGTTGGTAACGGACTGGCAGCAGGGGCCACATCTCTAATCGCACGTTGTATAGGTGCTCAGAATAAAAAAGGTGCTGATAATGCAGCTATTCACTCATTAATACTGACCATGGTTGTATCAGCAGTCTTAACCACCTTGACCTTGTTATTTTTACCTGAGATTCTAGTGTTGATGGGTGCTGGTGATACATTAAAATTGGCAGTGGAGTATGGTCAGATCGTGTTTGCAGGTCTGGTTCTCTTTATATTCTCCAGTGTAGCATCAGGCATATTAAGAGCCGAGGGAGATGCAAAAAGACCCATGTACGCCATGGCTGCCACTGCTATTCTAAACATAGTTATCGATCCCATTTTCATCTATTACTTTGGATGGGGGGTTAGTGGAGCTGCCTGGGCCACTATAGTCTCATCCACCATCTCCTGCATCCTGATGTTTTACTGGTTACTCCTGGAGGGGAAAACCTATGTTTCATTTGCCAGAGAAGACTTCCAACCCAGCTTTAAAGTGATTAAAGATATTTTAATGGTGGGATTACCGGCCAGTGCCGAGTCATTTGTCATGTCTGTATTGGGGGTGGTTTTAAACCTTATGCTGGTGATTACCGGAGGGTCAGAAGCAGTTGCTGTTTACACTGCAGGATGGAGGGTGGTTATGATGGCCATGATCATACCCATAGGAATAGGAACTGCAGCCATAACTGTGGCGGGAGCAGCCTATGGTGCTCGTAAATATGTGAACCTATCTACCGCACTAACTTATTCAGCAAAGTTGGGGGTGGGAATCGCAGTAATTACCGGTTTATTATCCTACATCTTTGCCGGGAACATAGCCAGCATATTCACCTACTCCTCAGTTAGTGCCTTCATGGCCCCCTCCATAGCAGCCTTCCTGCAAGTGATGTGTTTATTCTATCTCACTGTTCCACTGGGAATCACTGCCAGCTCAGTTTTTCAGGCCATGGGTAAAGGAATAACCTCCCTTATACTAACTGTCATCCGGGAAGTGATTTTTATCTCTTTCTTCGCCTACCTATTTGCCTTCTCCTTGGGGTTCGGCCCTCAAGGAGTATGGTGGGGAATAGTGGTGGGGGGAGGTCTGGGATGTGCAGTGGCCTACATCTGGGCTACAATATACATCAACCGCCTTAAAAAGAATTATTAAATTTTTATAAAGGTTATCGAAATATATTTAATGGTTAATAATCTCTAAATAAAGGCTTATCTGAACTTTCTCCAGTTTTTTTTTACCAGACCCCCGGAAGTATCCGGTATCTGGTTTTATATGTGTATTCTATATATCCTTCCACCTCATCTTGAAGTGCCTTATCTTCCAGATAAGTGCGTATGAGAAGTAATAAAATGATTATAGTAGCATAAATTAGGGCCAAACCAGACCCTAAAATCATGCGCATGGCCACATCCCATAAAATTCCTGATAAATATCCCGGATGCCTCAAATAATGCTAAGGGCCTGATGTGATAACCTTCTGCCCTCTATCTTCCTGTATTCTTACTGATGGTTTAAAGAAAGGGTTTTGGATCATGGCCCACACCACCAGAACTATGGAAACAAGGTATAACAATAAAACTACGAGGAGGTACTCCAGACTAAGTAAGTGATATTTGACGCGCCCAATATCCAATCCAGCTACGAAAAATTGGCCATAAAGTCCCAGAATAGTGTAGGATAGGATAAGATATTTATCCCAGTTTTTAGTTCCCTTTGAAAAGGCAGACACATCCCTTCCCAGAATTACTTCCCGGGTGTGCTGGTGAATAATAATGAAACTTGAAAAAACTAAGTATGAATGCTCTGGGATCTGATTTTACAGGAATTAAGTTTTCTAATGGTTAAAAAAGTTTTTAGGATCGAGATCTGCGGGAGAATCGATCGCTTATTGAAATAAAAGCATCAAAAACTGGCATTATCACATATTCAGCAGTTTTAACTTTATATTTAAAACCACGACCTTCTAGTTCACTGGAAACATCAACTAAAAGTTCAGGTATCTTCAGATCCTGAGGGCATGCTTTCACGCATCTTCCACAACCATTACAAAGTCCAGCATAGGCCTCCTGGCCGGAAAAAACCCCTCCTAATGTGAAAAGATAATCAAAGGATTGGCTTTTATTGAACATGTACTGGTTGTTGTAGAGGTTAAAGCAGCGAGGTATATCCACTCCACGGGGGCAAGGCATACAGTAGCCACATCCAGTACAATCAACTTTCATTAGATTGGTATAGACTTCTTTAACCCGTTCATAAAGTTCTAATTCATCCTCAGTTAATGAATAAGGTAAAGTTTCATCTGCAACTTTTAAATTTTCTTTAACCTGGTTCATGGTGCCCATTCCAGAAAAAACAGTGGTAACTTCGGGGTGGTTCAAGACCCATCGGAGTGCCCAGTCAGCAGGGTTTCTTTTGGTTTCAGATTCATCCCAAATCTTTTTTGCCTCATCTGGAATTTCACCGGCTAGAATCCCGCCTTTTAAAGGTTCCATAATGAATATGCTTATTCCTTTGGAGTGAGCGTATTTTAACCCTTCTGCACCTGCCTGATTTTTTTCATCCATATAATTGTACTGAATGAGACAAACATCCCACGGGTATGAATCTACAATTTTTTTAAAGGAGTCTAAATCGGAATGAAATGAAAAACCTATGTTAATTATTTTCCCCTTCTCCCTAGCATCTTCTAAAAATTCAAAAACTCCCAGTTTTTTCAGTCTTTTTAAGCTCACCATACTTATGTTGTGAATAAGGTAATAGTCAATGCAGTCTGTCTGGAGCTTTTCAAGTTGAATATCCAGATATTTTTCCATATCTTCATATTTTTTGACAGACCAGGAGGGCATTTTAGTCATAATCTTTACCTTTTCCCGGTATTGATCAGTGAGAATTTCACCTAAAAAGGATTCACTGGCCCCACCATGGTAAGGGTAGGCTGTGTCAATAATATTCACTCCATGGTCTATGGCGTAATATATCAGTTTCTTAGCCTCTTCTTTGTTGATCCTGCCATTTTTAGTGGGCAGTCTCATGGCACCGTATCCCAGTGCCGATAATTCGTCGCCATTTATTTCAATTTTCCGGTAATTCATCACACATACCTCGCTAGATTGACCTGTCAGTCGATTATTATTTTTTAAAAATATAGCCTATTTGGAAATTCCATCCCAGAACAGTTCAAAGGAAAGATCAATATTCTCTGGGGTCATTTTCTCTGGATTTTTCTCAAAGTGCATTATAGTATTGATTATGCTTCCCCAGAAGAAATCCATGAGGAGTTCATCGTATGTTTCTTTAATTCCCCCCTCTTCAAATCCTTTTTTGTAAATCTGAAAGAGTTCAAAGAACTTATCCTCAATTCTCTCCTTGGTAAAGGATGTAATATATGGAGAGCAGTGAAAAGACATTATGAAACTGAATTTATCAGGATTTTCAATACCTAAACACACGAATTTCAGCCACAAAGATTTAACATTTTCCTTAAGCGGTTTTGCCTTGTCATAATCATCTTGAACTTCTTCTAGAATGCTTTCTTTGGAGTAAATGTATAGCTGGTCTATGAGTTCCTCTTTAGTCTTAAAATAATGGAATAATGTACCAGTGGCCACCCCTGCTGTCCTGGCAATTTCGGCAGTGGAAGTCCCATGAAAACCCTTTTCCACAAAGAGTGAAAGGGCTGAGTTGAGTATTTTCTGTTCCTTTTCCTTCAATTTGTTACATCCTTGAAGTTAATGATGATCAATTAATAGACTGATTAGTCGGTTTAGTATTTAAATCTTTTTACTCTTGATTATAGGCATGGATTTATTGGCAGTAGAATTTGATTCAATGATGTATATTAAGAGGAAATTTTAGATGGGATATAGATTTTAAAAATTTTTGGTGCAAAAATGATTTCACATATAAAAAACCTGTCATCTTCAACCATAATCCCTATCATAGCACTTTTAACCATTCTATCATTGGCTGTATTATCACCAATAATCACTATGGTGATATTCGGGGCGATAATGGCATACTATGTTCATTACTTAGCTTGTAAAATCAAACCCTACGTTAAATACGATACTTTAGCAGTGCTACTGGGAATGTTCTTGATAGTCATACCCATAGTTCTACTATTATACTTAACTACTATTCAGATTTTAAGCATCTCTGGAGCGATATTCGGGTCTGTTCAACAGGCAGCTAATGGAAATACCACCGTGAATTTAGATCAGATCAATGTTGCCTTGCAAAATCTGGGTCTTTCATCCAGTCTATCTCAATCAATTGCCAGTGCTATCAAATCAGGCATAATACAACTCATATCTGCCGTAACCAATTCATTAATATCGATGGTGAGTTCAATACCAGGGTTAGCTGCTCAGGTGCTCATATTAATCTTTTCTATATTCTACTTTGCCAGAGACGGGCATAAAATAGTCAGATACGTAAAAGACATACTTCCAGATGAGGATAAGGGTTTCTACCGGGAGGTTTTAAAGGGTGCGGATGATGTCCTAAAAAGCATCATTGTGGGGAACATCATACCGGCTGCCATACTGGGATTGCTCTCAGGAGTGGTTTATTATTTCCTGGGATATTCTTACGTGATTTTACTGGCTATTGTAAGTGGTGTAGCCATGTTCATACCAATCATTGGGCCATGGATTGTTTATGTGGCAATAGGACTTTTCAGCATTCTCATTGGACACACCTTCCAGGGAGTGATGGTGATATTTTTAGGCTGGATCATTGAAACAACAACTGATTTCTACATTAGGCCAAGAATATCCGTACAGTACTCAGAAGTCCACCCCCTGGTCTTTCTACTGGGATTCATCTACGGGGCAGTCACTATGGGCCTTCCGGGCCTCTTCATAGGACCGCTAATTCTGGGGATTACCTATGCTGCATTAAAGGTTTACAGACAGGAAAAAGTTAAAGAAAAATTAAAAACCTAAAAAATATATTTTTAAACAATTTAAAAACATATTATGTACAAGAAAGTTTGAAGATACCATGAATCCAACCCCAAAAATCCAAAAGCTAAAGGAAGCACTAAAGGGTAGGGAATGTACTGTTGAGGAACATTCCAGTGTAATGGAAGTCACTTTTGAAGATAGTAAGGATGCGGACTGGTTTGAATCTATTTTCGAATATTATCAGAGTAAATCAGCAGTTAGTTGTCTGATGTCCATGAGGCCCAAGGGAGCAAATGCCCGGCATAAATTCGTTTTCAATGTGCGAGACATGGATAAATTCATAGAACTGATAAAAGAATAAAAATGTTTAAAATGACCAGATTCCTTAATGAATCATTTTATCTTATTTTCTTACAATTATTCAATCATATATCAATGACGCATTATCCTTTATCTTCAATTCCATATTAAAAAACATATAATTTAACGAAAACAATGAATAATGTATAGGCAAATGATCAAATAGGAGGAATCAGGGTTAAAATCGATAAAAGCTCTTTCAGGAAAATATTCCATAAATCGCCCCTGGCAATGTTTCTTTTTGATTTGAGGGGTGAACTGGTCTATGCAAATGCTGCTGCATTAGAATTAACTGGTTTTGATAAAACTGAAGATCTCCGGGAGATGAATCTGTTTACCAGTTTGATAGTTCCTTTTGAAAAGGATAGATTACTTGATGACAGTTTAATTAAAATTCAAACTCGTATTGATTCTGAAAGTATGATTAATCCTGAATACAATCCCCAGGCGGAAACAGAATATATAGAGGGTACAGTTTTAGTTATTGATTCTGCTTTTTTAGGACAGTGTCAGCACAACACTCTAAAAAAGCAATATGAAGAACTCATTGCTAGTGAAGAAAAATATCGTCGTTTTTTTGAAGATGATTTGACTGGAGATTTTATTGCAACGCCTGAAGGTAAAATAATGGAATGTAATACTGCTTTTGCTGAGATTTATGGATTTTCTAATTGTGAAGAAGCCGTCCAAACAGATATCTCCCAATTCAACCCTCAGGACTGGAAAAAACTAATGGAATCTTTGCAGGTTGAACACAAAATCAGGGGACACCAAGCGCTACATCAAAGGCCGGATGGAAAACAAATCCACGTCATAAGTAATGTGGTGGCAATATTCGATGAATCACAGAACATTATTCAAGTTAAAGGTTATATTTTCGATGACACGGAACGTAAAAGGGCTGAAGATGCTTTAAGGGAGAGTGAAGAAAAGTACCGGCTATTGTTTGACGAAGACTTAACTGGTAATTTTATTGCCACTCCTGAAGGAATAGTTTTGGAGTGTAACCCTGCATTCGCTGAAATCCACGGATTTTCTAATGCTCAAGAGGTGCTAGGGATTAATATCTCGCATTTCAACCAAAAGGACTGGTCTAATCTTATTGGTCAGCTTGAAACTCAGTTAAAAGTTGAAGGTTATCAAAGCTGGCTGACTCGTGCTGATGGTGAGAAAATTCATGTTGTAGCTAATGTTATTGGAATTTTTGACGATTTAAATCAACTAATTAAGGTAAAAGGCTATTTATATGATGATACAGAACGTAAAAGGGCTGAAGAAGATTTAATTTATAGTGAAGAAAAATATCATCTTCTTTTTGAAGAAGATTTAACTGGGGATTTTATTGCCACACCTGAAGGTAATATATTAGAGTGCAACCCTGCTTTTGCAGAAATCTATGGTTTCAATAGTATTGAAAACGCACTTAAGTGGAACATATCCCAATCAAACCCATTTGACTGGCCTTACATGATCACTAGGCTTAAAAATGAGGGAAAGATTCTGGGTTTCCAGAGCTGGCAGAGAAGATCTGATGCCATGAAAATTCATGTGGTAGCCAACCTTGTGGGTATTTTCAATGACTCCGGGGAACTCGAAACAGTAAAAGGTTACGTTTTTGATGATACTGAACGTAAGCTGGCTGAAGATGAACTAGAACGTGGTAGAAGTAAAATAACACGAATTTTAGATAGTATTCAGGATGGTTTTGTTGCTTTTAATAATTTATGGGATATTATTTATGTTAATCCTTGTGCATCAGAATATGTAAGAATAGATGGTGATGAACTGTTGGGTCAAAACCTGTGGCAACGATTTCCGGAACTTAAAGGAACCATACATGAGGAAAAATTCCGCTCGGCAATGTATAACCATAAAGTTCAGCATTTCGAAACTCAAGGTATAATAAATAAAGATAAATGGTTCGATTTCAGTGTGTATCCTTCAGAAGATGGAATATCAGTTTACTGGAGAGACATAACTAAACGCAGAAGTTTAGAAGGGGATTTCAAGCAAAAAAGGAAGATTAGAAAATCAACTTCATAAAAGGTTCAAAGCGGTGCTAATTCAATTTATGCGATGATATTAACTGGAATTTTGGAATCTCTAACTACCCGTTCTGTAACACTGCCCATCAAAAACCTTTCCAATCCGTGCTTACCTGATTTTCCCATAATTATCTGATCTACATTTTCTTCTTTAGCAGTTTTTAATATAACCTCTTCTGGTTTTCCCTTTTTAATCATGGTTATTAAGTTAACGTTTTTACAGTTACCCTTGCATTGCTCTTTTTCTATTCTAGTTTTAAATTTTTCAACAGCTTTTTTCCCTTCTGCAAGTAGCTCTTCATCCAATTTTTCCCTTAAATCACTTTGTGGTAAAGAATTCAAATAATCCATATCAATTACATTTAAAACGATTATGTCAGCACCACTTAAACTTGCTTCTGAGATAGCGTATTCTCCAGCTCTCTCGGAGCTTTTCGAACCATCTGTGGGTAATAATATTTTATAAACCATTTTTTTAACCTCCCTTAATCAATTCATACCTTTAATGATTTTAAAAATAAATAATGAGGATAAATAAATTAAACCTTTTCATTGAACTTATCCCAGGGCTGGTTTTGCAAGGGGACTAATTAGAATTATAATGGTCAGTATAATTCCAATAATCACCAGGGGAACTCCTGCTTTTAATATCTCCTTGATCTTCACATACCCCGTCCCATAGGCCATAGCCACAGTTGGATCAGCCATGGGGAGCATGAATGATAATGAACAGGCAATGGCAACTGGCACTGCGTAGGTACCTACAGACAGTCCCTGCGCCTGGGCCAGTGTTACTGATAAGGGCACTAGTATTGCTGAAAGTGCAATGTTGGACATGACTTGGGTTATGATAACTGCAACTATCATCAGAACCAAGGTAATAAGAATGGCTGAGGGATTAGTTCCCATCATACTCACAATATCGGTTATGAGCCAGCTTGCTGCACCAGTATTCAGTAAAGCAGCTCCAAGGCTTAAAGCTCCTCCAAAAAAGACTATTAATCCCCAGTCAACACCGCTCTGGGCATCTTTCCAGTCAATAACTTTGAAAATGAAGAAGAGCACAGCACCTATTAAAGCTATGGAATAACTGTCCAGCCTGGTAATACCTGTGGTAACCCACAATCCAATAGTAAACAATAGTATAACTAATGAAGTTTTTTCCTTTTTAGTCATGGGGCCCAATGAATCCATTTTAGTGGTTATGGTATCCATTCCACCCACAATCCCACTTACTTCTGGTTTGAATATTCTGCCCAGTAGTTTCCAGATTACCAGCATCAAGGCAATGGCCAGGGGGAATCCAAAGACCATCCAGTTGGCAAAGGGGATGTTGGTGTATGCTGCAGCCATCAGGTTGGGGGCAGTACCTATCTCTGTACCGAAGCCACCGGCAAGGGAACCGTAGGAAGCACCAAGCACCATGGCTTTTGCAAAGTTACTTTTACCCTTCTCAGGGTCATTTACACCCATTAAAGGAATGATTTCCTTTATAATGGGGATGAGCATTGCAAATGCCACCACGTTTTCTATCCATGCTGATAAAATTCCTGTGGAAAAAACAGCCACGAAGATACTTTTATCAGGGGTGGTACCAAACTTTTTAAGCATGGTGTAGGTCAGACGGGTTGCCAGTCCACTCTTTCTGATTGCTTCGGCAATAATGAAACCACCAATCATAAGAAATATTATAGGGTTTGCAAAACCAATTACAGCCGCATTAAAGCTTTCAACACCAATTATGGGCTGGATGAAAAGTATGATTAAAGAAGTAACAGCCAGATGAACAGTTTCAGAAGCCCACATTATAATAGCGAACACAAGTAGAGCAAGTGCGGCATGACCCGGATAGCTTAAACCTTTCATGGGAATCAGCATAACGACTATAAAAGCAATTATAGCCAGGGGCATTCCCATAGTTTTAAAATTGAATTTCATCTTTAAGCCTCCTAATATTTTTAGGTTAATAAGGTTTTTTCCAATATAAATCTATTTTATAATGATTAATCATCTATAATTATGGGTTCGTGGTTGGTGATTGTTGTCACGCAATAGGCTTAAAAACTTTATTTTTATGTGAGAATTAAATAAAAATATAAAAATTGATGGGGAAAGATGGACACGAACATATTAGCAGCTGCTTTTTCATATTGGTAGTGATAATTGGCCTTTATGAGATATTTGGATTGGGACAATACACTTGGATCAACTATCTGAGCACTTTCCTATTTGCATTAGTATTTATAATATGTATATACAATGTGAAAAATCAATAGTAAGTAAATTTATTTAGCCCTGGTTTTGGTAAAAATAATTATTTTTTTCCTTTATTATTGGGGGGAACTGTCCGATAATTATTTTGGAGTTCTGAAATTCCATTTATTTAGAATTAATTTTTTGCACCATGCTGAATTAGATAGATCTTATCATGAGGTTAATCTAAGGCGGTTGGGTGAGTGAGGATAAGATCCGACATTTATATAGGTTCTTTAACATCAGCATGATGCAGATGAAAAACTTCCACCTCCTCTGCTTGGTCCAATAGATGTAACTTTCATTATAAGATAAATGATTTTTCCAAATTGAGACCCAAATCACACCCGGATTATACCGGAAAACACCCTAAACTTATTTTCACTGACTTTTATTCTTCAAAAAATTTCAAAGATAATAATAATTGAATTGTGGTATAGAAGGTGAAGCTGACCTTAATTCAAGTGCAGTGTCAGGAGGAGATTTTTCTTCTAAAATCTTCTAAAATAACAATTGAGTACCAAAATAATTATTTTATGGAATTCAATGATCTTAAACAGATTTAAACAGCTTTAAAAACTGATTTAATTATTTAGAAGATGTAATTACTAAGAAAAGAAATAGTAAAAGACTCTGCCAAGAAGATCACAAACAGCAATTTTTCAATACTAACTTTCTTAAATGAAATCTCCGAAAGAAAAAAAAAATAAAAAGAAAGGTTAAGTTACCTTTCTGGATTTTTATGTGGTTGTGTTTTTACAGTTTTGACCGTCGCAATTTCCATTTCCGGAGTTACTGTTTTTCTGGCCATACTGATACTTGTGAGGTTGGTCACAGTTTCCTGTACCTTTAGCACTGTTTTTTTGCCCGTACTGGTATTTGTGCTGGTCTCCATCGCAAGTTCCGTCACAGGATCCATTGCCGCTTCCATCACAAGTTCCACAGTTACCACTGGCAGCATTCTTCTGACCGTAGTGGTGCTGGTTCTGAGATGTTGTCTGAGCACTGATCTGGTCTCCAGTAGTGTTGTTGGATGTATCGTTCAATGCGAAGGCAGGAACCATACTTACCATCATTACCAGGGCACAGATCAATATCCCCTTTTTCAAATTGTTCACTTGATTTCACCTCCACTTGGTGGTTGAACTAGCATAACTCCCATAAAGGGTAAATGTTTATTCCAAGTTAATGCCCAGATCACACCCATTTTTCTCCCCAAAATCATCCAATTGTACATCACTCATATGAACAGTTCGAATTTATCATTAAAAGCATAATTGGTAATGATTTTGGAAAGATCTGGGTATAAACTTGGAATAATTACTTTTATATGGATGATCTATTGATTATATGTAGCCTGATAAAACGGGCTTCAAAACAGGTTTAAAAGATGTTCTTAAACTTTGAATTGTTTTAATTTTTCATAAAATTTTATTTAATAAAAAGAACATCTACATTGTTTTAAAACAGAACATAACTGGAATATGTGTTTTTAAAGAATTATGGGGGAATCCTTATGGTTTATGATATGATTATACCTGCCCTCCCATTTATCGGGGGCTATCTACTCACTTACAGTCTATACAGAATGAATTTAATTAAAAAAGCAATACACATCAACATATGGAATTTAATAATAGGGTTAGCATTTCTAATATCTGCAGGAGCTGGTTTCATCCTGCTAATATTCATGGAATTCGGGGTCAAACTCTCCATAAATCCAGAGTTACTTTACTGGCATGTTGAATTAGGCGTAACTCTAGCCCTGGTAACTGTATTCCATTTCCACACCTACTGGAAGTCTGCAAGGACCATGTTCATCCCAGCGAAAAGGAGGTCAAAAGTATGATTATTAGGATAAGATCTTTACTAGCAAAAGAGAAATTGACTTACTCTTTATCAAAGGAGAAAGTATTATCTGCATTATCAAGAGAAAACATTAGCTCAACATTATCCAAAATTCCTGCTAAACAAAAGTTATTAGCAGCAGCCACTACTATTCCTTTCCTAGCAGCCAGTACCATGTCTTCTTCATGTGCTACTACCTGTCCTTATGGAATGGTTAATGATCCCTTTCCAGGGCACTGTTCCCGTTATATGGATATTGGTGGTGATGGGTTCTGCGATTTCTCCCAGGCAACCCCGGTTACCACCACAGAAACCTCCACCACATCATCTGACGGCACAACTGATACATCCACATCAACTGATGGCACCACAACAACCAGCCCCATAAATGAAGGTCATGGAAACGGAGCAAACGCAGATATTACACCGGATCAATCTCCAGATCCAAACCCTGCTTTAATGCCAGATTCTTCCAATTTAGACACAGGAACTCTGAATGGAGATCATAGCAATTACTATGTGCTGCCAGTTTCTATGATAATAATAGGAGGATACTTATTCACTTATTACCTGTTTAAAAAGGGGATCTTGAAAAGAAATAAGCATAAAAGAATATGGAATTTACTGTTAACTGCAGGATATCTTGGAACCGGGGTGACTGGAGTTTTTTTAACCCTTATGATAAATTTAGGAATAAGATCTGCTTTAAACTCCTCATTGACTTTCTGGCATGTGGAAATGGCTATATTAATGGTAATAGGTACTATGGTCCATATACACATCTACTGGAAACCATTCAAAAACATGTTTAAGGTTCTCTTCGGATTTAAAACTAGATTAAGGACAAATACAACCATTTTAGGGGAACATCCGAGTGATTGAATTTGAATAATTTTTTGGCTATGTAGAAATCTATTTAGTATGATGGGATCACTACTTTAGTAATATAGTGTGGTACTGGAGTGATCCCATGTGCGATTTTGATCCTGAAGAACTTATAAAATTCACTTACAACCGCGTTTAAAGTGGCTAAAATGACCATAGCTACTTATTCGTGTAAATATTCAAAGCATGATTTTACACACAACACCAACATATGGGATTAACATCTTTAATGAAACGTTTAAGTCTGAAATACCGTGAAATTGTTCAAATTGTGAAATTAAAGTCCAAAATACAGGAAATACTAGGCTTAAAAAAGATCCCACACTTCACCACACTTCAAAATAATTCTTCAAATGTTTAGTATCCCCATTTTTTTCGATGAAAATGCTAACAGTTGAATTATTTGATATAAATGAACCATGGGTGGTTGTAGATGGAACTGGTTACTCTACAGACCAATACAGCCATATTACGCATAGAACAATCGAAAAACAAAATAAAAAGAGGATAAAAGCTACACGAAAAACCAAATAGCAGTAGACACCAAAAAACAAGCAATACTAGCTCAGAAAGTATCAAAAGGCCCTAGACATTGATTCTAAAGATGCAATACCAACTATAAGGAAAACAAATATAAACCATCAGGGCTTCAGCTTTAGACAGAGCATTCGACAGTGAAAAAGAATACACACACCCATAAACGAAGAATACAAGAGCATCCAAGCATGATAGCAGCCAAAAAACGGATCAAAACAGGTAAATATTGATTAAGCACGCAATCATTATTCAGTAAAAACGATACCATCTAATGAGGATTGTAGAAACAGTGATTTCAGTTTTAAAAAGAGATATTAGGAGATAAAAACAATAGCCGAAGAGATAGTTTAAGAAACAAAGAAAGCAAACTACGAAACGTCTTTTATAACCTACAACGCTACGTAAAAACACTTATTGTTCAAGTTCTAAAAGGATTTCTACAGAACTTCTACAGAGCCGTTATTCAGAAGCATTTCTTTTAAACCATTCTACAGAATCTCTTATGGATTCTTTAATAGGTCTTGGGGAGTATCCTAATTCTTCTCGTGCTTTTTTATTGCTTATATCGCAGTTACTCACCAGCACTTCCATGGAGTAACTGGTAAAGAGTGGTTTGTTTTTACGGTTACGGTAGTATAAAGGTGTAATTTTTCCAAGTGCATGGGCAAGCCAGTGGGGTATTTTAAGCCAGGGACGGCCAACTGAAGTCAATTCTTCCATTGTAACCATGAGTTCTTTGACTGTAATCTTCTCCCCAGATAATATGTAAATTTCACCACTCACACCCTTCTGACAGGCCAGTAAAAGTCCCTGAACCACATCACGCACATCAACGAAGTCATAAGCACCGTCAGTATAGGTCTTCATATCTCCACGCATATAATTCAGAATCATTTGCCCCATCTGGGATATCTTGTAGTCATAAGGTCCTATAACTCCACTGGGACATACAATGACCGCATCAAGCCCTTTACTAACACCTTTAAGCACTTCTAAAGATGCCAGAGATTTGCTGCGATCATAACCTCCTCTTGATAATTCTGGTTCAAATGAGCATGATTCATCAATTTGAGTCCCATGAGGGGGTTCGCATAAAGCATGAACTGAACTAGTGTAAATCAAACGATCTACACCCTTTTCAAGACACGCACGAACCACATTACGGGTTCCCTCAACATTCACTCGTTGGAGAAGTTCATATCCCCAGGCACTATGGAAATAATGCCTGCCAGATGAAATACTCTAGTTATACCCTTAAAAGCGGGCAGGATTGAATCAAAATCAGTTACATCTCCCTCCACGGTCTCCACATTCAATCCCTTGATTGGTCTGAGATCATCTCCTGGAAGGATCATCACCCTTACTCTCATCCCCTGAGATGTTAATCTGCGCACCAAGACATTCCCTATATGTCCAGTCCCACCGGTAACAAGTATCATTTTCCCTTTCCTAATCACTCATCCATCCCACTCATCCGTATTATATAAAGCAATCCTAATGAATTTTACTCAAATGTATTTATCCCTAGTTAATGAATTGATTAATTGGGGAGGTTTCTATGAAAAAACACGTTTTAAAAAAAATGAGGGGCAGTAATAATTGAATAAGAGGGATTACAAAATAGTATTTAGAATCTAAAAGATTTAGAATCTAAAATTAATCGACAAAATTTATCAAATGATGATCATTATAAAATAAATACTTTATTGGGGGATGTTAAGGTTCACTTGGTGAATTTTTTCATAACTTCCCGAGCGGCATTGGTTTTTACAAGAATAGAGACTTTCATGCCTTTTTTTAGGACTACGTCAGGTTTGGGAATGGTTATATCTCCGTTTTCATATACAGCAACTATGATGAAGTCTTCGGTGGGACTGACCTCACCTATTTTTTTACCAACCATCTTTTCGTTTTCCAGGTTAAAATCAAGTAGTTCTGCATCACCTTTACCCATGACCACCAGATCTGCAATTTTAGGTCTGATAATAAGTTTCTCCAGGTAACTGGCTGCAGTGATCTCCGGACTGATAACAGAATCAATACCCACTTTACGGAATGCATCAGCATGGCTGGGGTCACTCACCCGGGCAATGATCTTGGGGATTTTACACTCTCTAACTAGGATACATGCCAGTAGATTAGCTTCATCATTTCCAGTTGCAGCCACAAAAACATCTGCACTGGCTACATTGGCTTCTTCCAGGGTTTTTGTGTCAGTACCGTTACCACAGATAACCAAGGCATCTAATTCTGCTGCTGCATTGGTGCATAAACCTTCATCATTTTCTATTAGAGTAACATCATGACCATCAGCAATTAAAAAAGAAGCCAGGTTCAACCCAACTCGCCCACCGCCCATTACAACCACGTACATATTGAACTCACCTTTAAGCATGATGAATTATTAAAGATATAAGATTGAATTTTAATAAGTTTAAGGAAACATTAGATTGGCATAACCATCAAAAATGCTCCTAATCTTGGTTATTTCATTATTGGGGTTTTTTTAGAAATTGCAAAGCAACACAATTTCATTTCAAAAGCATCTTAAACTTATTAAATTTCCATAAGTGGATTTATAAATATTATTTCTAACCTCGTAAAGATAGACCTCATATGGCATATAAATTTTTCCCGATAGTTGCTGAACATCGTTCAAAGTTGAGAGGTATTATACTAATATTAAATGAGACTAAAATAAAATTAATCCTGAATATCATTCGAAACCAATAATAATCTATAAGGTATAATCTCATACCTAAATGCTGAAAATTAAGAAAAAAGTGGAAAAACTAAATTGGCGGCGTATTCTGGTCGTTTTATGTCTTTTTTTATAGTCATCATTAATGGGGTTTCAACATGTTGTTTGGTGACATGCAAGTAACATTAATATTTTGTTTATTAAATTTTCTTTAAATTTTTCATGCATGGTTTTAGATCTATTTTATGGCATAAAACCCAGCTTGCATGTAGGAAAACCATAAAAGTTCCACCACCTTAAAACCGACTTCTTTTAAAAGTGAAATATGATCTTCCACGGTTATGGGGAAGTATTCCTTATTAAACCTTTTTAAATGATCATCAACTACCTGTTCATCCCGGCCACACGATATTTGGAAATTTCTCCAGTTTTCTTTCCCAATTTTAATGCCTGCTGCAGTGGCTGGGCGGATGTTTTCAAAGGTTATGAAAACTCCATTATCATTTAAAAGTTCATAACAGGTATTTTCAGCGTTTTTCCTATCTTCAGGTGATAGATAATGGTGTGATTGGATGGCAGTGATCACATCTGCCTTTTGACATTTTTTTGGGGATAGTTGCTGGGTAGATGATTCCAGGAATTTCAGTCTATCAGGGGGATATTTTGAAAGTTTTTCTTTGGCCTCAATTAACATATCTTGAGATGGGTCTCCCATAATGAAACAAGTTTGGGGGAACTCTTCTATTGCCCTTTTAATCAAAGAACCTGTTCCGCAACCCGTATCTAACCAAATCTTCGGTTTAATTCCAAGGGCCTTTATGATATTTACTGTTTCTTGGTGAAATGATTGATAGTAAGGAATGGTGCAACCTATATCTGTATCATAATTCCTGGCCAAATGAGGAGTGGTATTATCGCTCAGGGTCATCTAATTCACCTCAATGAATAACAAAATCACCTTTCAAACTTAAAATTTTTACTGATATGTGTTTGGCCATAGCTAATTGGGTGCTCGAAAAGTTCACAATATTCTAATTTTTATCTGGTAATTTGTTAAAAAATCTAATCTAAATCTACTAAATCTAATCTAAATCTACTAAATCTAATCTAAATCTACTAAATCTAATCTAAATCTACTAAATCTAATCTAAATCTACTAAATCTAATCTAAATCTACTAAATCTAATTTAAATCTAATAAAATGGAATAATTTAAAATAAAGGATGAAAAAATAAATATATGTTGGTTAAACTGCTCCATGAGCTTGATGCTGTTCTTTTTTCAGGATTATGGTGTTATCTGCTGAATTTTTCAGTGCAATACTGAAACCAGGTTCAGCACCAATAACCAAAGTTTCCTTACCATTTTCTTTGGCAATGTTTAACAGGGGTAAGAAGTCTGTGTTACGAGTCATCAATGCCACAACATCAACATTAGGGTTGTGAATGGCTTCAAAGGCCTCAACTGCCATTTGAACATCAATATCTCCGGCCACAATTATGGGTGAAAAACCTTGGTTGACTATGGCTTCAATAAGTTTATCTGATGCATACTGGTTTAAGAAGACTTTACCAACCTTTACTTTACCATAATCTACCAGTAATTTCTGAACTTCATCAAGATCAAAGCCAAATTCTTTTCGTAGCATATTTGGGCCGTCTACTAATAAAGCTACTCTTTTTTCACCAGACTCCTTCATTCTTGGAATGTATTCTTTGAATGAACTTAATTTTTCAAGGTTACGCATTGTTCCTCCTGTTTTTATTTTAATTAAACACGGACCATATTATAATACTATAATACTCTTTTTAACATCTATAATATAGATTATAATATAGATTGTATATTTTCTTCTATTAAGATCTGGTCTTTTAATATTATTAATAATTCAGTTGGCAATTTTTAATAAGTTAAATCTTTTTTTAATAACTTGGAATTTTGTTCATTTTAAATAATTCTTAGGGGTTTATTTATTCCCTTTAAATTTTTTAAAATTACTTAAGAACTATTTTATTTTATTAATTCCAAATAATAAATAGATATGCCCAAATTTCCCCCAAATATTACCATTTCTATAGAACTATTTCCAACTTGTGTATAATATGTCCCTACAATGTGGTGAGATGAATGAATAGATGTTTATGTATAATCTATTTCACTTTTTTAAGTTAACAATTGAGCTTAATTGTTCTTGTTTTGAATAAATAGTTGAAAATGGACGTTTAAATAAAAAAAAAGAATTATTAAATGTATATTTTTACAATTTAATGACTGGAAACTGGACTTCAGTTAAAAGTTCGCTTTCTGGAACTTCCATAGGGTCGTTTAGATATACTTCGGTGACAGGTCCCACAATATCATATCCATTTTCACAGCATAATCCACCACAGCGTGAATTACTGGACCAACTTCAGTATAGGGTCCTTTGTGCATGGCAGATAGTACTGTGTGCTCGGGGATCTCTTTAATCCCTATTTTTCCCTCGGGCAGGGCATCTCCGATAAATGCGAAGCCAATCTCATACTGTAACTTTTCTTCAGCCACATCTTCTGGGCTGTTAAAGTAAGTTCCATAAACTCGACCAGTCATTTGAAGTTTTTTATCGGCGACCCACTGCCCTACTTCCTGCATGAGTTCTGGAATCTTATCATAACTCCCCATATAAGGGATATAAGCTACTTTGGCTTCTTCAATCCTTTTTTCTATCACTTCCATAGTTACACCATTTATAAGATACATTTTAATTCCATGTAAATTTTTTTCTAAATTTTGGGACGGTAAAGTTAATGGGTGTTGGAGTGTTCATCATAATTTGAAATTCGTTAATTATGGTTCTTTCACCAAACAAAGATAAATTATGGCAAAGATTGTTTGCAAATATCGCTCAACCCCTAATAACTTCACAGCACCTAAATTTT
The DNA here is from genome assembly GCA_013403005.1 of Methanobacteriaceae archaeon. Taxonomy (NCBI): domain Archaea; kingdom Methanobacteriati; phylum Methanobacteriota; class Methanobacteria; order Methanobacteriales; family Methanobacteriaceae; species Methanobacteriaceae archaeon. Next base: position 162,468 of record JACBOA010000001.1, read on the forward strand.
TTTTGTAAATGGAATTTACATCATTTTTTTTTTAAAGTACATAGTTTTGGTGGGAAGTTCAGTAAATGATTTATAGCTTAAAAAGAAACATCCGGTTATGTCTAATCGGACTAATACTCTTAATTTATGGATGACCACCAGCCGAATTGAAACACTGGTGGATGGTATATTTTCCATTGCCATGACACTTCTGGTTTTAAGCATTGGAGTTCCAGACATCCCCTATCACCTAAGTGAAGCAGCATTCCAAGAACAGATCTGGGTATTATGGCCTAAACTTATGTGTTATGCCCTTTCTTTCTGGATACTTGCTGGGTTCTGGCGAAATAATCATCAGCAGTTTCAATCTATCCAGCGTTCCAACCCAACTTTAATAACCATAAACGTGTTCTGGTTACTTTTCATAGCTCTTATGCCCTTTTCCACCGAGATAATAGCAGAATATGGTGGAGCTTATCTAACTGCTAACATAATTTTCCAGATGAATCTCTTCATTGCAGGGTTCATCTATATTCTAAACTGGCAATACGCCGTTAGAAAGGGATTGGTTGATGAAAATATAGATAAGAAAACCTTAAAATTGATTAATATTTCGAACCTATTTTTACCAGTACTGTCTCTTTTAGCAATGGTATTAGCTTATTATGTTATGGCATGGAGTAATTTGATATATTTAATACACCCTATTTTAAAAAAATCATAGTAAAAAGATTCGTGGGGAACTAAATAAAAAAAGCTGCCAGATGTAATATTAAGGATTCATAATTGTCAATTTTTGATCAAACAATTACCAGCATATTTTCCTTCAACCAATATTGTCAATTCATTTTTTTCTTTATCTTTCTGAGATTTTTCAGTTTTGCATCTTTGTTAACTGGCTTTAAAAAGCCTGATTTTCCATAAGGCTCCAGTTCATCGCACTCCCATCATCAGGCATATTTCATCTTCTGTGCACAGGTCAATATTAATAAAACTTGATCTAAAACCTTCTCTGCATCATTTCACCTTAAATTCACCATAACCCCTAAACATCATAGCATCCGAGTTGTAATCTAATTTCTTAAATTTAAAATGAAAAGACGAAAAAACCTGCTTATAATTGACGTAATACACACAACAATAAGAATTGCTAACAAAATTTCTCTTATTAGGTTTAAAGGGAATAATAGAGAAAATAAGATCATAAACATAAGATATGCGCCTAAATACTTGCCAATCGGGTCGTAAACTGGTTTTTTAAGACTGGATGTTCCAATAAAAATAAGGAACATGGTGATGATCAACATGACAATAAGGGGGTCATACCAGCTTTTAAGGACAAATGCCACAAAACTTGCAATTATCATTATAAAGTCAATGATCACATCTAGATAAGCTCCTTTATCTGAGGCTGCATCCAGCTTTCTTGCCAGATAACCATCGAGGAAGTCTGTAAACCCTGCAAAAATTAGTAACACTGCTGATAAAATGTATTCATCAGCTAGAATGGTGTAAAAAATCACAGGTGCAATGAACAATCTTATCAGGGTAATTGAAGATGGAATTTGGGATTTTTTAAGCATATTGGCTCCAAAAAAATAAAAAAAATGTGGGGATTTTGTCCATCATAGAAAATTGCTGAATAAATAATCTCATTTATTTTTAATTCGTTCTATTTTCAGCATTTTATTAACTCTTTATTTGTTCTTTTATGCAGTGATGGTGTTTACGAAAGCAATGATTTTATCATTGTCATTTTTTACTATTTTCATCAGGGCATTTATGCTAAGAGTACTGTTTTCAGGAAGGGGAGCAGCTTCTTTAAGGAGCAAGTTATAGTCATTGGCACTGTCTGGGTCCTGACCAGTGACGAAAACACCTATTCTGGTCCCAGGGGTTAGATTCAAGTTTTTTAAATATTCCTGAACTGAACTGGCTACTTTACCAGCGTAAACCGGACCACCCACTATTACTAGGCGGTAGTTTGATGTATTAGTTGCCTTAGAATTCCGAATACCTACTAAATCTACCCTGAATCCTTTAGATTGCAGGGTACTGGCAATTATATTGGCTGCATTGGTAGATGCCCCGCTGAGTCCTGGGTCGTAAACAACCAGGGCGTTTCCCACAGCCGTGCCATTGGGTTCTAGTGTCTGAGAACCAGTAGCAGTGTAACTGGCCACATCAAATATAATAGCACCCATAAAAGCGAATATGGCAACTATTATTAGGATTAGACCTATACCCACGGTTTTTAATAGATTTTTGATCTTCATATTCTTAAGTACCTTTCAATCATTATTTCATATTAATCTTTTAGCATACTGGCCAGACTACGGGCCCATGCCCTTATACCCTCCCAGTCACGGTAATCATGGCGTTTAGTAGTATCCAATCCCTTCTTTTCCAGATCTTTTTTAATAAATCTGTTGGTGAGGTTGTAGACAATTCCGTGTTTGGCATCAGGGTCATAAACGCTTCCAAAGAGTCCAGTAGCTACAGGGGGGTTTATCAGGTTCTTGGCAGCAACTTCATCCAAATATTTCTCCTGTCCTTCTGCCCTGCTCTTCTCCTCATTGGCTGCACCACAGGAGACAAATAAAGCGACTTTTCTGTCAGCCAGTATTTCTTTATTGTTTCGAAGAAATTTAAGCGCTTTTTTTGTCCATTTACCCATTTTTATACCGCTCCCTGCTACCACCAGGTCGTAAGGGGAAACATCACAACTCTTTATTTTCCGGGCATCTACTAAATCAACTTCAATTCCTTCTTCTTTAATAACACGGGCAATCTCTTCAGCTATTTCCGCGGCAGTGCCGTATCTGGTTCCATAAACAACTAATGCTTTCATATTTATCACAAAACTCCAAATTAATTTATTAAACTTCTATACTTTTATATTATTTAGCAAAATCTTTAAAAGACAAAACATTTTTAGGGATTGATATAATTTCAACGTGTCTTCCTGGCTTTTTCGTACAAATCAAGGGATGATTTTTCGAGTTTACCCATTATGTGAAATAATGATCTGATTTCTTCATTATTCAATGCTTCAAAATAGGTTTTAATAGTTTTCATATCTTCCGGGGATCTTTTTTCCCAGTAGTTTTGGCATTTTCTGGTTACTTTCAAACGAAGTATGCGTCGGTTTTCACTATCACGTTCTATTTTTACAAAACCACGTGCTTCCAGACGGCTGGCCAGTTGTTTCACATTCTGATGGGTGGTGCTCATGGCATCAGCCATTTCCTGCATGGAAGGGGGGCTTTGGAAGGCATTGGCCAGTACTATCATCATCAACCACTGTTTGGTGGTAATCTGGTCCTTGGCCATTTCCCGGCCAATGACATAGCTCCAACGCTGCTCTACCAGGAACAGAACCACCAGGATGTATTTTTCCATGTCCAGTCTTTCCGCATCAAATTCTGCTTTAATACTGTCTGAATCTTTCATTATTCTCAGCTCAATCACCTCAATCAGCTCAAATTAGCATTCATAAGTAAGTGATCAGATTCTGCAACTTTTTTACAGGTTTTACTATAGAATGCCAAGGCAATAATTATTCCTCCTACAGTGGCCAATGTAAAGAACAGTACTTGCTCCCTGGAGATGCTCACCCCACTTTGGAACATGAAATAGATCATGGATAGAATGGCAGTTCCCAGTAACGACATCTTCACAATCATGATAGACATGAGTGCATATCCCCGGGGCCTATCTTTTAGAATAAGTACGCTGGAGATAAGAGCTGCTGGTACAAGAACACCAAGGTCTAAGGCTTGAATTACCATGGTGGTGTAACTTTCCAGTGAAGCTGGAGCAATTCCTGTTAGAATAGATTGGATTATCATACTGAGCCACATGAAGGCTAACATGGATGCCATGAATATGGTAAAGACCCCTGCAATTTTGGTGGTCATTCCAGGTCGAAAGCTATTTTTAACTGTTTCAACATCCAGGGTTATCAGTCCGTAAACAAAGGTATACAGGGATAGGGAAAACAGAGCCACATAGACCAGGAATAAGTGGTTGTAGGACGCTGCAAATGACATGGACATGTAGGTGTACAGGAAGTAGAATATTGTTCCCATCCATAATAGCTGACCTCTAACTGAGTCCCTGAATATAAGAAACAGGGATACAAGAAGTATGGGCACACATAACAGGAGTGTGATGAGATCCTGGCCCATCATCTGGGCAGTAATGGAAACCGTGTCATTGTTGTACAAGTTTTCCCAGAATAAGCCGGATAAGGTGGCTATCACCGCCAGAATCGCGATGATTACTGGGTTAATATACATTATTTTTAGGTTCATTTTCATTCACCGCAAACATGTAATATATTACATATATTGGTAATATATTACCTGATATGTAAACTAATATATAAACTTTTTTATTGGGGGTGTAAAGTTATTGGGGGGATGTTGAGAGATATTCGCAAAAAAATCTATGATGAAATTTGTCTTTGTTTTGCGAAATAACAATAATAAACCAATTAGAAATTTTGATGAAAGTCCAAAACCCATACTTTACAGTCCATACGTTACAGTGGTTTTTTTCCAAAAACTTAAAAATAAATAATATTTAGGGTTATATTTGTGATTTATAAGATTATAAAACACCAAATTCATTTCTTCTGAACCACTAAAGTACCAGCCACCAAATCTCCAATTCTCTGTTTTTTGGGAGACTTGGAACTAAATATTATGGCTAATAGTCCAGGTAGAGGGTAGGGGATCAGGTCTACAATCAATAATAGATTTCGTAGGATACTTTGCCGAAAACTAATTTGTTTATGGTCCCTATCATTCACTACTCTGATATTCATAATTTTTGCACCGATTGTTTGCCCATATTTTTCGAATATAATGAAATAAGTGAAGGATAGAATGATACATAAAGCTATCCAGACACCAGCTAACATTTCAGCGTTTGATATTTCCTGATTGCCAACCAAGTGGACTGATACTATTCCAATCAATAAAAATACCCATAAAAATAACAGAAATATAATATCAATTAAAAATGCAACGATCTTTATGAAAGTTGAAGCATAATTCAATGAAATTTTTTCACCACACTGACTACAAAAAACAGCTATACCCGGATTTTCAGCCTTACAATTAGCACATAATAAATGATTTTGTCTGTATATTCCATCTCTTTCAGACCTTTTTTTGAATAGTGATTCTAGTTTATCCCAATTATTCCTAAATACAATAAATAGGAGGATTGGAAACAGAATAAAGGATGGAATGATCATTGCAGACTCTGTTCCAATGCTAAATAAGGAAGGAAGGCCCTCCCAAAGTCCCGTGCTGTTAATTATTGTGGTTAAGAATATATTATTAGCAATATGTACGCCCATGGCAGTTTCCAGGCTTTTTTCTCCTATAGTTATGATTCCCAGTGTCATTGCGAAAATGAACATGTTAATCACCACTCCAATGCCAGTGGGGGTATCAGAACCATTAAAAAAATGTCCCACAGCGAAAATGGCAGAGGTTATAAGAAGGGGAATAACTGGTTTAGAAGTGAGAAGCCCTAAACCCTGCATCAAGTATCCTCTAAAAAAGATTTCTTCAAATGAGGCCTGTATTGAGTAAATGATTATGCTTAAAACTAAAAGGATGAAAAACGATGGATTAAAAGAAAATTTAAGAGATGAGGGGTAGATTAACACTTCAATTAATAGTGCAAGTCCCATGAGAACAAACCATAACCCTGCTCCTTTTAAAATTTTCATCCATTTAACTTTAAAAGCCGTGGTTATCAATATGATGAGCTTTTTTTTATGAATAAACCTGATGCATCCATAGAAAATTAAAAAAGAGAGAAAATAATACCCTCCAAAAAATAAGAATAAAATAAGGGGATTAATATTTTTTACCACTCCCTGTGCATTTATTCCTCCTTTCCACAGGTGCGGAAAAATTATAAATGGAATTGAAATTACAATTATCAGAATTAGCGGCCCTAACCAGGAAATCAAACTGGTTAAGACATATCTCCACCAGTTATTTTTTCCATAATGTGCATTATCTAAAAATGTTTTCACTGGCATATTATCAGCCACATTAGGAGGTCAACATCAAAAACATCATAGCAAAAAAATTTACAATTCAAATGAACAATGAATTGGGTTACTATTAATCCTTTAATTCTGCATTTATGTTTAGATTTATTACAGTTATTAAACAGATTATATATAGGTGATGAAAGTGCAGCAACTGCCATTAACCTCACAGTTAACACTTTACATTTTACTGGTTTTAATTGGTTTTTTTGCAGTAGTGATCTGGTATGGCCAGTACCGGGTTCTGAAAGGTAAAGGCTATGATAATCCTGACGGTTCCAGAGATGACTGGCATGAGCAAAAAACTCATTATGGAATTGCCTTTGCTGATTTGACTGTAGCATGCCCGGCAACTATTGCTGGGATTATTCTTCTACTAATCAACCCCAGATTGGGTTTTTACATTATCGCATTAACCAGTTTCTGGTTCCTGTGGGCCAATGTAATGACCACTGCAACCAGTTTAAGATTTGAAAAACCAAAAATAACCTTAATGTGGTTTGTGACTTTCCCATTGGGGGCTATTGTTGGGTTTGCCTATATAATGTGGACAATACTCAATTTTAATGCCATTTTTAGTCTATAACTTGACCTATAAATCTGATAAATAACACTAAACGAGATTTATGGGTATCTATGAAATGAAAGTAATTCACTTTCACACTTTTTAGGAGTCGCTTGCATGTGCTGGATAAATACACATATCATATAAAAAATAGAATAGTCTATTGGAAAATATATATGGGAAAATTTTTTGTAATATAGGGGGGATTAAATGGTTGATAATAAGGTTGTTTCAAAGGGACGTCCCTTTTCACTTAAAATTTATCTTTTAATAATTTTTGTTCTTTCCTGGCCATTTTTGATGGTGACTGCCTGGGCTGCAATTGTAAATAATGGAACATTTGCCCTTATTCTAGCTCTACTGGCATGGTAATGGTAACTGTGGGCACTTTCATTGCCGGTAGATATGTGTTCAAGGACGGTTTCAAGGATGTTGGATGGATTTGGGGTAAACCAATCCATTACATACTGTCTTTCGCTACCGCTTTCCTTTTATTTGGAATTCCCATGCTCATAAATATTTTCCAGGGATCAGCAGCTTTACTTCCAAATTTCACCTGGACACAATATATCTTGTTAATGGGAGGATACACCCTTGCAGTAATAGTACCTGCTTTTGGAGAAGAATTCGGTTTCAGAGGGTACCTCTTACCCCACCTATCACGCAGATACACCCCCAGGAAAGCTGTAATCATAAACAGTTTAATATGGTGGTTCTGGCATCAGCCGGTTGCAGTAGGTGGAGCAATTTTTGCCATGAACTTGTTAGGGGCAGATAGTTCTCTGATGCTTCTGGTTGTTATCTGGACCTTTTTAGATAGTTTCCTTAACTGTTTCTTTGATGGGCCTATTTTTTCATACATCTGGGCTAAGAGTAACATTATTGCAGTGGTAACCTTCTTCCACGCAGCCTATGATGGAGTTCGCAATTCATCGCTAATGGTAACTGGCACTTTCCCCTTATATGGTGTGTGGAATACTATATTCACTGTCCTTTTAGGGCTAATCCTGCTTTGGAAAGGCGACTGGAAATCATTAGAGAAATTCAGAACTCCAGATCAAGAAATTTCCATTGAAATTGCAGATGAGTCAGGGGGCATCCAATGAAACCCCACTAATTAAACAATGCAATGGTTGTGATCTTGAGGTTTATCCCAGTATCACAGTTTTTCCTGGTTATTCTTTCATCTTTCTCACAGTGAAATGTTAACAAGACAGAGAGCAATGAAAATCAAGCTTTTTTCCAGTGAAACTTTCCAAGTATATTCTTCACAGTATGCAAATACTCATTCAGGGTTATCCCCAGATCCAAGCTCTGAACTATGGGAGTCATAAGAAAAGGAATACTTGATATGGCTATCAGGAATCATCATTACAGTTGCGTCAAGTTTTTAAGCGTTATTCATGTTTCTTTTAAATTCGTTAAGTGAATTAGTGGATATTATATTCTATCCATTGAAAAACCGTCGTGTTTTTTAGACGGTATATATAAGTCACTTTTTCTTCTCATCCTGAATGCATTGTACATTGATATGTGAAAATTTTCCAAGATTTAAGCGCCGGGACTGGGATTTGAACCCAGGGTGAGCATCGCTCATAGGATTTCGACTCCTACGCCTTACCTGACTAGACTATCCCGGCAATAGTATATTCAATTAAGTGCAGGATGCATTAATATTTTTGGTTAATTCATCATAGCTTTATGAGAAAAACTTATAATGATCGCCAATATTCACTTTAACAATTTTATTGGATTTTGATTGGGATTGAGTAATGCAGACGTTTGAAGGTTTAGAATGGAAGATGGGATTCTCCACCAGTAAAACTTTATATATGTTCAATTGAACATCCATTCATGTAATTGGATATTTGTATCCATCAACTTTACTATATTCATAAAAAGAGGAATCAAAAAAAATGCAAGAAAATGACCATCATCATCCTGAAGATGCAGATGCCCAAGTTACATGCAGCTGTTGTGGGGGAGACCTTTTCCAGGAAAAACCTCCACTGTGGAAGCAGAAACCAATTGCAATCATCATTACCTCTCTTACTATATTTGCCATTGCCATCTATCTTGAGAGATTCCTTAACCAGGAAAACCTTGCTGAGTTGGCTTTCCTGGCAGTGGTGGCAGTGTCTGGTTTCAATATTGTTAAAGGCGCTTTCAAAGGACTCTTAAATCTTCATTTCAACATGAGCCTCCTTATAACCATTGCAGCCACCGGAGCATTTCTCATAGGGCATGGTGAAGAGGGTGCGGCTGTCATGTTCCTTTTCTATGTTGCCGAATTTTTGGAAGACTATGCCAGTGAAAGGGCCCGTAGATCCATAGCAGCCCTCCTTAAACTGGCACCGGAAACTGCATGTGTAATTCGAAAAGGAAAGGAACTGGAAGTCCATGTCCATAGTGTGCAGGTGGATGAAAAAGTTGTGGTTCGCCCTGGTGACAAGATACCACTGGATGGTCTGGTGGTGAAAGGATCATCTGCCGTGGATCAGTCTCCCCTAACCGGGGAAAGTATTCCAGTCACCAAAAAGGAGGGGGATGAGGTTTTTGCTGGTACTATTAACACGGAAGGTTACCTGGAGGTGCAGGTAACGCGCAAGTCAGATGAAACTATCATATCCAAAATAATAGAACTGGTTCGAAAGTCAAAAGATAAAAAATCAAAAACCGAAGCATTTATCAATGAATTCGCAAGCTACTACACTCCTGCAGTCATCATACTAGCCATTTCAGTGGCCATCATTCCCCCTTTCCTGTTTGGAATGTCACTGGAGGATTGGTTCTACCGAGCCCTGGTTCTCCTGGTGGTGTCCTGCCCCTGCGCCCTGGCAATATCAACCCCTGTTTCAATGGTTTCTGGGATTACATCAGCCACCAGAAACGGTGTTCTAATCAAAGGCGGAGAATACGTGGAAGAAATGAAGAATGTGAAAGCTGTTGTGTTTGATAAGACTGGAACATTAACCGAAGGCAGCTTAGAAGTTACAGATGTATTGCCTCTTAATGGTAATTCAGGAGATGTTTTAAAGATATCTGCTTCTCTGGAGTCACATTCCAAACATCCCCTGGCCAAAGCCATACTTAAAAAAGCCAAGGAGGAAAAAGTGGAATTTGAAGAAGTAAGCGGCTTCAAATCCATTACTGGTGCTGGTTTGAAGGGTGAAATCAATGGAAAAATATTCTACGCAGGTAATAAAAGCCTCTTTGAGGGAATGCGTAATCTGAATAATGAAGATATCTCCCTGAAGATTAAGGAATTTGAAAAAGATGGTAAAACAACGGTTTTGGTAGGAAATGAGGAAAAGATTATAGGTTTAATAGTATTGATGGACCGAATAAGAGGTGATGCAGCTAAAACAGTGAAATACCTCAAAGATAATGGGATCCGGACTGTCATGCTGACTGGTGATAATCAGGGCACAGCCAGTGCGGTAGCCTCCCGGTTAGGATTAGATGAATGCTATCACAGTCTTCTCCCTGAGGATAAGGTGAAAAAAATTGATGAACTTCTGCAAATCCATGGTAATGTAGCCATGGTGGGAGATGGTGTTAATGATGCGCCAGCACTGGCAAGAGCCAATATAGGAATTGCTATGGGGGCTGCAGGTTCTGATGTGGCAATCGAAACTGCTGATGTTGCTCTGATGCATGACGACCTTTCTAAACTGGAATATCTGCTTAAACTGAGTAAGAAGACAATGAGAGTTGTTCAGGAGAACGTGGCACTCTCCATAATAGTTAAGAGTTCTTTTGCTTTCCTGGCAGTATTGGGATTTATCACTCTATGGATGGCAGTGGGTATTGGGGACATGGGTCTCAGCCTAGCAGTCATACTCAATGCCATCAGGATAGTAAGTAAAGGCTTCTAATTTTTAATAAATTATTAAATAAAAAGCCTGAATAAATTAAAAACCCCTAATTGCAAATTGAACTGGCCTGAATAAACTCTTGCAGCTTTCTCATAGCAGAACCATTCTGGATGGTTTTTCGGGCCAGTTCTACTCCTGCTTTAAGATCAGATGTTTTACCAGCCAGGTAAAGAATCGCACCCGCATTTGCCAGACAAATATCCATTTGAGCTTTATCTTGGGCACTTTCTCTTTTTCCTTTTAAAACATTCAGGGCAATTTCCAGATTTTCTTGCAATGATTCAGGACCATTTATCAACTCTTTATCCACAATTTCAAGTCCAAAATCCTCCGGGTATAAATCTTGAACTTTTATTATACCATCATCTAAAATAGCAGCTTTGGTTTTGCCTATAATTGAGATTTCGTCCATAGCTGCATTACCTTTTCCATCAAAACCATGCACAACCATGGCCCGTTTCACCCCTAAATTTTTAAGGACATGGGCCAAGGTTTCCACATATTCTGGATCAAAAACACCCATAAGTTGAATATCTGCATCTGCAGGTGAACTTAATGGTCCTAAAATATTAAAAACAGTACGGATGCCAAGTTCTTTACGGACGGGCATGACATGTTTCATGGCCGGGTGAAATCTAGGAGCGAACATGAACCCTATACCTACATTTTCCAGGCAAAACTCCACATCACTGCCTTTAACCTCTATATTCACTCCCATGGCCTCTAGAATATCAGCCCCACCACATTTACTGCTTATAGCTCGGTTACCATGTTTAGCAATGCAAACACCGGCTGCCGCGGCAATAATGGCAGAGATGGTGCTGATGTTAAAGGTTTTGAACCTATCTCCTCCTGTACCGCAGGTATCCACTAAGGGCTGATCTAACTGAGGAGATACTTTGATGGAAACCTGGCGCATGGCCCTTACAAAACCGGTTAACTCGGAAATAGACTCACCCTTAGTGGTAAGAGAGGATAAAAAGGCAGCTATATGCACATCGCTGGTACTTCCACTCACTATTTCCATCATACATGCGTAAGCATCATCTTCACTGAGATCCTGTCCAGAGACGACCTTTTTTAAACACTCTTCAATCATCTGACTCACTGTTCATTGTCTATAATTTTCTAGATCATTGTTTTTTTAGTGGCTGCCTTCAAATCATGGCAGAATGCCCCGATCTTATCCAGCATAATCTCTTTATCATTGAGATTCTCAGTTATCATATCCAGGATGGCACTGGCTACAATGGCACCATCAGCACCACTCTCAATAACATTCTGCACATGTTCTGCTTTGGATATCCCGAAACCTACCACCACTGGCAAGTTACTGTGGCTTTTAACCCGTTCTACCAGTTCAAATGTGCTGAATTTAATATCCTCACGTGCTCCGGTGACTCCCATAACTGCCACCACATACAGAAAACCGCTACAGATCTTGGATATTTTTTCCAACCTTTCATTGCTGGTGGTCTGAGCAACCATGAAAATTTGCTGAATTCCATGCTTTTTTGAAGCATTAAGGGCATCATAAGCCTCTTCAGGGGGTAAATCCGCGGCAAGAATGGCGTTAACACCACTCTTCTTGGCAGTTTGGTAGAATTCATCTATTCCCTTTTGATAAATTAAATTATAGTACACCAGGAGTCCTATGGGAATTGAAGTGAACTCTCTGATTTTCCTGATAAATTCAAATCCTTTATCTGTGGTTATTCCTGATTTTAAGGCTCTAATATCTGCAGTCTGGACTGTTGGCCCGTCTGCAACCGGATCACTGAAGGCAAACCCGATCTCCAGACCATCCGCTCCATTTTCAACATAGGTTTTTACAATCTCCAGTGAAGTATCAAAATCAGGATCTCCGGCAACTATAAATGGAATGAATGCTCCTTCATTTTTTTCTTTAACTCGACGGAACATTTCATCGTAACTTTCCACTTCCAATGGGTGAATTTTTGATTCCCTATCAGGCTCGCTAATTACATGAGGGTTACTCATACTTCCACCCCCATTTCACGTGCAACCAGAAACATATCTTTATCCCCACGTCCAGAAAGGTTCACTACAATGGTTTTACCTTTATTTTCAGGTCTTTTAGCATATTTAACTGCATAAGCAACTGCGTGGGAGCTTTCAAGAGCTGGGATTATTCCTTCATATTTGGAAAGCATTTCAAAGCCTTCCAGAGCTTCCTTATTGGTTATAGCCACGTAGTTGGCCCTTCCTGTAACTTTAAGGTAGGCGTGTTCAGGTCCAACTCCAGGGTAATCAAGACCAGCAGAAACTGAATGGGCTTCTTTTATCTGCCCATCATAATTTTGAAGGACAAAGGAGAATGAACCGTGTAATATTCCTTCGGTACCCTTGCACAGGGTTGCTCCAGTTCGATCAGTCTCTACTCCATCTCCACCACCTTCAACTCCAACTAGTTCCACTTCATCATCTTCCAAAAACCCTGAGAATATCCCCAGAGAGTTACTCCCACCCCCAACACAGGCAATAACTGCATCTGGAAGTTTACCCTCTTTTTGAAGTATTTCTTCTCTGGTTTCCCTGCCAATAATACTCTGGAAGTGTTTAACCATGAGGGGGTAGGGATGGGGGCCCATGGTGGAGCCAATTAAGTAGTGGGTGGTTTCTACAGTAGCCACCCAGTCACGGAAAGCATCGTTTATGGCATCTTTAAGGGTTTGTGAACCGGTTTCAACGGGTATGACTTTGGCTCCGGAAAGTTCCATCCTGAAAACATTTAATTTTTGTCTTTCTACATCTTCTAATCCCATGTAAACCTCCACAGGAATGCCTAGAAGAGAACCAATGACTGCAGTGGCTATACCATGTTGCCCCGCCCCGGTCTCGGCTATGATCCTTTTTTTACCCATGTATTTAGCGAGAAGTCCCTGTCCAAGGGTGTTGTTAATTTTATGAGCCCCGGTGTGCAGCATATCTTCTCTTTTAAGATATATTTTGCAACCAAGTTTTTCTGAAAGGTTCCGAGCATAATATAATGCAGTGGGCCTCCCTGCAAACTCCTTTAAGTAGTAGTCAAGCTCTTCATTGAACTTTTTATCATCCTTATATTTTAGGAAAGCTGCCTCAAGCTCTTCGAGTGCAGGTATGAGGAGTTCTGGTACGAATATTCCTCCATATTTCCCAAATTTTCCACTAGTTATCATTCAATCACCAAAGATTAGTTTATAAATTTTAATTTCATTAATTCCCTAATTTTATCCCTATTTTTAACTCCGGGCGCGTCTTCTACACCAGAGTTAACATCAAAGTAGTTAAAGATAGTTGCCAGTTTTTTACCTTCATTTTTGATTCTTTCAACATTCATCCCTCCGGCAAGGAAAAGTGTAACATTTTTATTATAGGATCTGGCAATTTCAGCTGCTTCTAGAGCAGTTTCCGTGGGGATCTGCCTTCCGGTTCCACCAGTTTTTCCCTGAAATTCATAGTCAAAAAGGATATTATCAGAAACACAGACAAAATCTTTAATTTCCTGTTCCTTTTTCGGTTTAATCTCTTCAGATATTCCAATAGCTCTGGTAACAGTTAAATGGGGGTTAGTATTCTTCATTTCTTTAATTTCATCTGGATATAGGGAATGAAGCTGTATGTTATTCAATCCTGACTTTTTTATTCTTTCATCAGCATCTACCATATTCGAAGGTTCGATTACGAGTACAGCCTTATTTTTATCCTTCATGGAAGAGGTTAAGTTCCTTATTTTCTCTATCTCAACCATTCGCTTGGATCTTTCGATGTTAATGAATCCCATGAGATCTGCACCTGCTCCTTCGCAAGTCTTAAGATCATCTTTATTCCGAATACCGCAGATTTTAATCTTCATGTTTTTAATCTTCATGTTGTATTTACCCGGGTAATATTGTCCATACGCTTCACCCTAGATTTTTTAGCGGCAGACACTAATCCTCTGACTTTATCATGGATTTTTTCGGTGGTCATGACACTGGTACCCACCAGAAGGGCATCTGCACCGAAACTGGAAAGCAGTTCAACGTCTTCGGCGTTTTTCACTCCACTTTCCGAAACCAGGGTAATGTTTGATGGAACCATTCGGGCTAGTTTCTCTGTCCTTGACAGATCAATGGTAAAATCATTGAAATCCCTGTTATTTATCCCAATTATATCTGCTCCTGCTTTCATGGCCTTTTCTATTTCTTCAGAGTTTTTACACTCCACCAAGGCATCCATATCTAAATATTGGCATAATTCAATTCCTTCCCGCAGGTTGGGATATAAATCTGCCATTAAAAGAACTGCACTGGCACCATAAGCTCGGGCTTCATATATCTGGTAGGGATCAAGGATGAAATCCTTGCGCAGTAAAGGAAGTTTGCTTATTCTGCAGGCAAGTTTCAGATTATCAATATTACTTTTAAAGTAGGTTTCTTCGGTGAGTACTGAGATGGAACTGGCTCCTCCTTGTTCAAACTGGGGCAGTACCTCGTTAATCATAAGTGGGCTGATATCACCTTGTGAAGGGGATGCAGGTTTGTATTCACAGATAATGGAAACATCCTCTTCTTTGTTCAAGGATTTTTTAAAATCAGTTCGAAGTTTAACCCGTTCTATATTATCTTTCAGCTCATTAAGGGGCTGATATTTCATTCTTATTTCCAGAACCCTTTTCCTATCCTTAATAATGGTATTGAATTTCATGAGAATTCAACTCCCTTTCTTTTGGGGATTTTCATGATACTTCCATCTCCAGGAAATTTTTCAAAATTATCTGACCATCAAGGGTTCCAATGGACTCCGGGTGGAATTGAAGTCCAAAAATAGGATAATCGTGGTGTTTAATTGCCATTATCATCCCTTCCCTGGTTTCTGCTAAAATATCAACAGATTTTGGGGTGGTTTCTCTTTTACAGACCAGTGAATGGTATCTTGCTGCTTGGAGGGGGTTGCTCACTCCTTGGAACATTCCAGTTTTTTGGTGGTATATAGGGGTTTGTTTCCCATGGACTGGTTCTGCACGGGCAATTTCACCACCAAAAGCAGTGAAAATTCCTTGATGTCCCAGACAAACCCCTAATATTGGGATTTTTTTACCTATCTTCAGTATAGTGTCTTTGCAAACTCCGAAATCCCGTTCGTTTTCAGGATTCCCAGGACCAGGGGATATTATAATACGGGAGGGTTGGAGTTTTTTTATTTCTTCAATGGTTATTTCATCATTCCGATAAACCATGATGTCTTTTTCAAATTCTCCCACCAGTTGATAAAGATTATAGGTGAAAGAATCATAGTTATCGATTATAAGTATCATTTTGCTTCACCTGACATGGTAAGAGCACTTAAAAGTGCCTCTGCTTTGTTTTCACATTCGTAATATTCACTGGTGGGATTAGAATCATGAACTATTCCTGCTCCGGCCTGAATTTTCGCGCTGTCTCCATTGCAAACCAGAGTTCTTATGGTTATGGCAAAGTCTGCATTTCCATTTAAACCGAAATATCCCACTGCACCTGCGTATGGTCCACGGGGTATTCTTTCAAGGTGGTTTATTATTTCCATAGCCCGAATTTTAGGAGCTCCACTTACAGTCCCTGCTGGGAAGATGGAGGCAAAAGCATCCACTGAATTTTTCCCCTTTTGGAGTTTACCCTGTACTCTGGACACCATATGCTGAACATGGGAGAATTTCTTCACGGTCATGTATTCAGGCACGTGAACAGTACCAAATTCACTAACCTTACCAATATCGTTTCTTGCCAAGTCCACCAGCATCAGATGTTCAGCTTTTTCCTTTTCATCATTTAACAGCTCATTTTGCAACTCCTCATCTTCTTGGAGATGGGCTCCTCGTTTCCGGGTTCCAGCGATGGGATAAGTTTCAACATCTCTTCCCTCCACCCGCAAAAGCATCTCCGGACTGGAACCAATTATCTCCCTTTGACCTAACTTCAAATGATACATATAAGGAGAAGGATTAATATTGCGAAGGGCTTCATAAAAGGCGAGTTTATTACCTTTAATTTCGTACTCACGAGCATTGGAGATGACACTCTGAAATATCTCGCCAGCTTTTATCTTTTCTTTAGCTTTCATTACCATATTCTCAAATTGATTACGAGAGAAATAATGGTTTTTTTCTTCAAAAGATAGTTTTTCAACTGAAAATTCTTCCTCAGATGTGGCTTTGATTTCATCCACCCTGTTTTCTCCCAGAGTCACATATTCACATTTATTCTGAAGCCGGTCGAAGATCACAGCATCCAAGTAAAGCCCAAACTCGAAATCAGGCATTTCTCCCACAGGCATCTCGAGGGGTTCAAAATATCTCACTGATTCATAGGATACGTATCCCACCAGACCTCCAAGGAAGCCTTTTTCACGGCTTCCCTCTCCAATAATGCCTTTAATTTCATCAAAGGGATTGGGAGTTTCAATTTCTATGGTTTCATCTTCTTTTTTTAATTCCAGGATTCCATTTTGGGCTTTGAGGGTAGCGACGGGTTTGAACCCTAAAACTGAATATCTGGCCAAACCACTATCACTTTCCATGGACTCTAAAAGAAAACAGTTGGGATATTTAGAGTATATCTTTCTGAAAAGTTCGAAAGGAGAGTTGAAATCTAATCTTGCCTTTTTAACTTCCTTTTTTTTATATTCATATTCGCCAAAAGCATTCACAGCCATGCATTTTTTCACCATAATTAGTCACTGACACTCATATACTTTATTGTACTATTTAAACCTTTACAGTACAAAAATGTACGTAAAATTAATTATATGAGCACTGTCAATATGAAATTAATGCAGGGGTGAATGAATTTGAAGATGGGAAAAAAATTTTATTCATAGATTCATTGTGGATATAAGTTTGAGATCATGGAGATTAATACATGTGGGACCGTGTAAAACATAAATTCGAAAAATTCCCAGCAAGGATGGGAGTAGCACGTAAAATCGTTGAATTGGGCCTTAGAGTCGGTGAGAACGGTAAAATATATTGTGGTGATGTGGAAATAAGTGATGTGGCACTGGCCAGAGGGGCAGGGGTGGACCGCAGATCCATAAGGGCCACCGTAGAAGTGATTATGGAAGACCCGGAGCTAGCAGCCATTTTCAGCAATATATACCCTGCAGGAGCCCTGCTAAAGAACGTTGCCCATGATCTTGGTTTTGGAGTGGTGGAAGTAGAAGCCCATGCCGGTGCTCCAGGGATACTGGCAACTGCCACCCAGTTAATAGCAGAGGAAAACATCAGTATCAGACAGGCACATGCCGGAGACCCTGAACTGGAAGAAAACCCTAAACTAACAATAATAACCGAGAAACCAGTTAAGGGCGAAATGTTCCAGAAGTTTCTGGATATTCCAGGAGTTAAAAGGGTTTCTATCTATTAGTCAATAAAGGGATCAAGAGCCAAACTTCAGAGAATATAAAAGTAGAATCTATAATCTATGTGGATAGGATGTGGATAGGCAGGATCACAAAACCTAAAAAAGTATTAAAAAGTAATAATTATAAGGTGATATAAGTAAGTGATATAAGGGGATTAGAATAGGGGAAAGATTGAAAATAAAAACTCAAAAATTTGATACTGTCTTTTAGCTGATAATCACTTATTGGGCGCTTATTAGGGGCTTTCCCTTTCTGCATCCTCTTCGTCCATAATCTTCAGAAGCTCGTCCCATGCTTCCAGGGATTCCTGAGCTTCCTGGTCTGATAACACTTCAATGGCGTATCCGGAGTGGACCAGAACGTAGCGACCCACATCTACATCTTCCACTAAATCCAGTTTAGCCTTCTGTTTAACCCCACCAAAGTCCACAATAGCTACATTATCATTAATTTCTACAATTTGAGCTGGTGCTGCGATACACATTAAGATCACCTTTTTAAAATCCATTTAAAGAGTCAATATGCATATTTAAATTATTTAGATTAATTATACTATTATCATATTAAATCAGAAGTTTTCTAATTAGTAATTCAATAAGTAGGTTTAGTTATTTTAATAGATATCATCACCATATAAATATCTTGGGGAATGATGAAAACTTTCATAACTTATCATAATCAGGTGGTATGAATAAATGAAAATAGTAATAATTGGTGGGGGCCCAGCCGGTCGAACTGCAGCCATGGAAGCAGCACAACTGGATGCAGAAGTCACATTAATAGAAAAAAAACATATTGGGGGGACCTGTCTCCATGAAGGATGCATGGTGGTCTGTGGATTGAATGATGTGGTCCGTTTCCATCTAGATGCAGATAAATTTCATGAAATGGGCATCATCCCTAATTCACCAGCAGTTAATTTCTCCCAAGTTGCCAGAGGGATAAAAAAAGTCACTGGGAAGATAGAAGATGTTTTAAAATACGAAACCAGAGAATCCGGGGCAGAAATAATCATGGGAGAAGTAGCTGAGATCAAACAAGGGGAAGTATTTGCAAATGATGAAAAATATTCCTATGATAAACTCTTGATAGCCACTGGAGCCCGGCCCTTTAAACCACCCATCCCTGGGGTGGAGAATGCATTAACCTACATTGATGTTTTGGATTTTAAAAGAGTTCCGGATAAGCTTAACATAGTGGGAAGTGGAGTGATAGCTGCCGAATTTGCGGGAATATTCTCCTCATTGGGCAGTGATGTTAAAGTTCTATGCAGAAGGAAATTTTTACCTGGTTTGGACCCTGAAATAAAAAAATACACCATGAAACATCTCCTGAGCAAGGTTGAAATCCAGGAGAAGGTGCAGGTTACTGAAATAACCGGAAAAGGTGCAATCACTTCCTATGCTGAAGTGGAGGGACCAGTATTTCTGGCCACGGGCATGACTCCCAACTCAGAAATAGCAAAAAACCTGGTTGAAATCGGGTCTAAAGGCCAAATAATAGTTAATAAACAGATGCAAACCAGCAACCCCTCCATATATGCTGCAGGTGATGTGGTGGGAACAGTCGGCAACACTCCAGTAGCACGTATGGAAGGAGTGGTTGCAGCCAGAAACGCCTGTGGAATATCCAACACCATGGATTACCGTATTATACCCCAATCAATTAGTCTCTACTATCCAGTAAGCTTTTTAAACACTGAAAGTTTATCTTCAGGATCTAAGGATAAATTAGAATCAACTGATGTTGGAATTAGAGGTTCTGGAGGTCCAGGATCTTTTTGGAATGTCCTGGACGGTAAAACAGGGTTTACTAAAATATCAGCCAACCTGGAAACTGGTGACTTAATTAATGCATCTTCCATATCCCCTTCATCCAGAACCAGCATGCCCTACCTGGCCAAAATGATTAAAGATGGTTATAAAACCTCTGATTTTGATGACTTTATAGAAACACACCCTTCAACTGATGCGATTTACAAATTACTGCATTTTTTAGCTAAATATGGTTAGATAAAAAAAATTTGAAAATGTTATGTTTGTTATGTTCGGATAACCTGTTTTAAAAAATTAAATGAAGACAGGAGAGATATTAAGGAATGTTTGTTTTTATTTACGGTTTTTTCCCTTTATTTTGTCATAAATTACCCTTGCAATCTTATCAGAAGCATTTAAAACATCCTCACTGTATTTAAGAGCATTTTCCTTTAATTCATCCAGATGGGTAAAGGCATGTTTAGTTACTTCCACAATATCTTCCAGTTCACTTTCCAGCACAGCTCCAGAAAAAATGGAGGCCAGGTTATGATAACGTCCATACTTCACTCCTAACAGGGCAATGATAGGCAGTTGGCAGGCAATAGCTTCCTGGATCATCATCCCATCATCAGTAAGCACGGCCAGATCAACTACCTTGTAAAGGTCCCTTATCCAGTCAATGTAACCCAGATAAATAATATTCTCTTCATCAAGATACTCCCGGTATTCTTCCTCCAGAGGATCTCCCACTACCAGTATATTAACCTCTAGGTCAGCTTTTCCCAATTCTGATGCTCCTAGTGCCATTTTTTCAAAAAGGGTGGAACCAGAGGAGAATAGTATGGTGGGACGATTGATATCAAACTCTGCTGGTAACTTATCCAGTGCTGTATCTTTATTTCCAATCACAATCTCAGGATCAACTGGTGAATAAGATTTATGGATATTTTTATCCTTTAAATTCATCTGGAAAAGGTTTGATTCTGGTAAAGCTACGGTGGTGGTGATTTTGGTGCACACCTTAGCATCTGTAGGGGTTATCAGAATACCTACTGATGGTGTGCTGGCCATTTTAGCCCCTAAACATCCTACTACCGCCCCACCTCCAATCACACCCACCACCACATCTGGCTTCACCTTTCGAATGAGTCGAGCAGCTTCCAGAGCTGCTTTGGAGGTTTTAACCGCAGCTTTCGCCAGGGTCTTGTTGGTGGCAGCATGACCTCCAGCTTGAGGTATACTGATTTTATACCAGTCCAGATGGTGTTTTTTAAATAAAAGTCCGGGGGCACTGTGATCTAATGCGAATTCACATTCCACATCATATTTAGATAGAGCTTGAGCAATATTTAGGGCGGTAACCGCATCACCTCCAATCCCCCTACCAGTAACTATGAATAAAGCTTTCATTTAAACTCCTTAAACCATTCCAAACATTAATTGCTGATTAAGTATTATATTCATTATTGGAACATCTCATAATAAATCTTTCTTGGAATCTTCGGTTTCATAATATTATTTTATTGGGGGATATTGATTGAAAAAATCTGTATTCCATATGAATTCATAAATTCCGGCTATGGTGTCCACAAACTCCTGATACTGATTCCATATGGCTATAGCAGTTTCTGAAATTGCGTTGTTTCCTGAAAGTTTGCAGAATGCAATTAACATCTCTTTTTTGTCCCGTACTATGAGTTTAATGAAAGGAACAGGGAAAAATTTGATCTCCAGTGGTAAATCTTGCAGAATCTCCTGGGTGGGAACTTCCACCTCATCCACCCAGCAAACCGGAGCAGTGAGCATGCGAATGTCAACTCCTTTATTTAATGGTTTTCTCAGGCTGGTCTTAAGTTGTTGTGGTTCTTCTGGAAACATCAAACCACCCATTATAAACAGGGATTCTTTACTGCGGGAAATGATTTCCATCTCTTTTTTCACTATTTTTTCCTGACCATGCAGTAACCATATCGGTGCCGGAACTTGAGGAATCTGACTCTCATAAACCAGGTTAAGCTCAGCTTCAGCCTGATCCATGGCCTCCAGGATATGGTTTCTACTTTTTTTAAATACTTCATGTGGAGGGATAACCGTGAATTTCAATGGTTTGCCCTGGTTCATTTCAATAAAACCCTTTTCCACCAGACTTTTCAGTACCTGATAAACCTTTGATCGGGGCACATTAGCTGCTAAACTAATCTCAGTGGCATTAGCAGATATCAATGAGGTTAAAGCCACGTAACTTTGAGTTTCATAATCAGTGAGGCCCATTAATTTCAAAGCCTCTATGGATTCTCTACTAAGGGGCATAATTCCAACTCACACTAGATCCATCAATTATTTTCATTTTATACTCTATTAGTGACAAAATCTATAAATGTTTCCTATCAGCAGATCATAAACTTGACAAGGGGAAGGTGAAAAAGTGACTCTGGAAAATGAATACGCCATTCTAACCACCCAATTAACCAAAAAATACGGAGACTTCGTGGCTGTGGATAATCTGGACTTGAAGGTGAAAAAAGGGGAGATATACGGATTACTTGGCCCTAATGGTGCGGGTAAAACTACCCTGATCAAAATGCTCTCTTCCATTGTCAATCCCACCTCTGGAGAGGCAAAAGTTTTAGGAGAAAAAATACCTGACGGCAAAATAGCATCTAAAATAGGTTACATGCCCCAGGAAACCGGCCTATATCTGGGACTTACCGTGGATCAAAACTTGAAATTCTATTCCAGGGTATTTAATCTTACAAATGAGGAAATGGAAAAAAGGGAGGATGAACTTTTAAAATTCGTGGATCTTACTCACTGGAAACATGAAATGGCTGAGAACCTTTCTGGAGGGATGAAGCACCGGTTATCACTGGCCTGCACTTTAATACACCAGCCAGAGATTCTTTTTTTAGACGAACCCACAGTGGGAGTTGATCCTGAGCTTAGAGTATCATTCTGGAATTATTTCAACCAGTTAAGGAGAAAAGGAGTCACCATACTTATAACCACTCACTACATGGATGAAGCACGCCACTGTGATCGCATTGGGTTCATGGAGAGAGGGCGTCTCATAGCAGAAGACACACCTGAAGAACTTCTTAAAAAGAGTGGGAAGGACTCACTTGAAGATGCCTTTCTGGAATTTTCAAGAAGTGATGGAAACCATCAAGAGGTGGGCTTGTGAAGTTTTACAGAATCATGGCTGTGAGTCGGAGAGTTTTTCGTGATGTGGCCAATGATAAACGCAGCCTGGCCATGCTATTTCTGGCACCCATCTTCGCCATGTGCATCTTCGGCCTGGCCTTCAGTGGTGATGTGGAGGATGTGGATGTAATCATAGTCAACCAGGACCAGGGATTCACCCCACCACTGGGAAACACCACTTACCTGTCGGAAAAAATCATTTCCAACCTTGATACTAATACATTGAAAATCCAGAATATGACCAACATTGATGAAGCCCGGCAAAAGGTGATAAATGGCCAGGTATCAGCAGTGATCATATTCCCTGAAAACTTCACAGAAAATGCCATTTTAAAGTCTCGAAACTCTTCGTATCCAGATAGTGCGGAGATAGTTATCCAGGGTGATGACAGCATAACCAACATCAAAAATGCAATTTTGAAGACAGTTACCGATGCAGTTTCTGACACCATGGCTGAAGAAGGTGTAAATCCTGCATTGAAGGTAACTTCTGATCCTATTTATGGTAAGGATGCAGAATTCATTGACTTCTTTGTACCGGGCATCCTGGCATTTGTAGTTTACCTTTTAACCACCATTCTAACCCTGATAACCTTTGTAGGGGAACGCTCCAATGGTACTCTGGAAAGAGTACTTGCCACCCCTGTTACAGAAGGGGAAGTGGTAACTGGTTACGCCATTACCTTCGGTACCCTGGGAATCATACAAGTTGCCCTCCTCCTGGTAATAGCCATCATGGTATTCAACATCATGGTGGTGGGAAACGTACTCCTGGCCTTCCTGGCAGTCGCCATATTGGCTGTAACCTGCCAGGCACTGGGAATATTGCTATCCAGCCTGGCCAAACGCCCAGAACAAGCAATACAATTTTTCCCATTTGTAATATTACCTGCATTCCTACTTTCAGGAGTATTCTGGCCAATACAAGCCATTCCCGAATGGTTAAGACCATTCTCTTATCTTGTACCCCCCACCTATGCGGCGGATGCCTGCCGGGCAGTGATGCTTAAAGGATGGGGTTTGGATAAGATATGGACAGATCTGTTGGCTCTGTTAATATTTGCCATTTTGTTCATGCTACTGGCGGTATACTCATTAAAAAGGGAGAGAATGAAAAAAGTATAAAACTTTTTAATTTTTCATTTCTGGGACTCTAAAGTATTAGATTCCTGGCTGTTCATCAAAACTCACAATTCATTTAGCATAATTTCTCATCATAAAAGATAAATTAAGTCATAAAATAAATTAAGTCATATATTTGCCATATTTGCTAATAATAGCTCAAACCAACAAGTTTAATCTTTTTTTTTAAATCATTTGGATTTTTAATTCTAATGAGCGTATTATGGTTTGACTTGGGGATTATAAATTAATCTTCGTATGCCTAATGCAATTAAGAATTTATTATTAACCAATATTTTTTGTTTCCTGAATAAAATTCTACGGAGAAGATCCCCCAAACCTCCACCAGTCAAGACATCCATTACTAAGTCTCCAAAGGTAGGTTTTTGGATTTTTAGGTTTTTTTCCAGGAAATTCTTTAGATTGTCACGTCTCAATAACGCTATAATGATGGCAGTGATTAATAAGAGTGCCAGCACAACTAGGAAAACTCCCCAAGTTCCCCAATCATGGAACTTAGCAATGTTAATTCCTAGCAGTGTGTATATAATTCCCAGTCCTACACCGAATGAATGGTTTCCCACTTCGCCCATCATGATTTTACCCTGATAATCCAGGGGTGCATATCCAATACAGGCTGCTAAAAGAATCAGTGCTAATGAGTAAGGGTTACCAGTGGTTAGGTAGAGGAGAATTGCCATTATAGAGCTCATTATAATCACAGTGGAGGCTGCAGTCCCCGGTTGCATATCTGCAATATTCAGGGGCTGGATCATGAGTGCAATGAGTATTGAAACTGGGCCAAAGTAGAAGTACCCTACCAACATAACCATTAGCATACCAATACCTCTGGAGAACTGACCAATTTCAACTGGGAGTCTTTTCAATTTTTTACGACCAATAATATCATCTAGAAATGCGAATAAACCTATTATTCCAATCAGATAGTTGGCTGGGAATGGAAAGAATAGTAATAGAACTAAAAATGGGGCTAAACCCACTCCTCGGGGTGTTCCGCCACGTATGGTTGTGTAAAGATTGCCTCCCAGCCTAGGAAATAATTTATAGAAGACTATGGTGAAGCTGACTGATAGAAAGAAGACTGAAAATATCACAGATAAATTTGTCATATTCATTGGCATCCCGGATATAAATTTGTCAAGGTGATTTTAAATATAATTGTATTATTAGGACCCTTCATTTACTCCTAGGGTCCTACATGTCCTTCAGGTGTTTGTGCAATTACAGTTTTAAGACCTTTCTGGTTGAGTAAATCTTTCATATTCTTCATCTCCTGATAAGAAGGCAATAAAAGTTCTTTTTGCTGGAATTCGCCTCTATAATCAAGGATGCATACTTGCACTTTATCATTCAAACGGGCTATCTCATCTCCCATTTTTTCCACTTCTTCTTTGGAAATAAGGGCTTTATTATAGGGAATGCCAATTCCCAGGAAAACATCATCAACATGATTCTCTAAAATATATTTCACTGCATTCCAAGAATTTTTAAGATATTTTTTTATTAGCTTTTCATCTGAAAGTCCAGTAATCTTCTTAAATGTGTCACTACAAATTCCTTTCAGGTCAATCCCAATTTCTGTCATTCCAGCTTTAACCAGTTTATCAATATAATCTGGGTTTAATATGGTTCCATTGGTATCTACATGGATATGAATGTCTTTATCAGCTTCACGGATAGATTTTATTACGCCCAATAGCCAAGTGGGATTTAAAGTGCTTTCACCACCGGAAATTGCAATTCTGTTAACATTGTATTGTTTTTGAAGTCCAAGTAACACCATTGCAGTTTCCTCACACTCCATGAGGTGTCCCCCACCACTAAAGGCCATCTGATAGTTCTGACATTGGGGGCAGCGAAGATTACAACCATGGGTGAAACAGGCAATTTCAATGGGTTTACCAGTTCCTTTCAGATAATAAGGAGTTCCCACCCCACCAACTGTATGGGCTCCGAATCCACTCACTGCTCTGAGTGGTGGAGGTTCTTCCAGTAACTCAATTTTCATACCATCATAGAGGGGAGTGATGCAGCTAAGAGCGTATCTTCCATCTGCTTTCACAGCACATGACCAGCAACCACCACAAAGGCAGGGCATGGAAACTGTTCTAAGGGGAGTGTCTAGATCTGAAACAGTTGGAAAATCACAGATTTTGACACCTGAAATATTCAGGGCATCTTTAATGAAACCCCTTGCTTGAATCTTTTTATGATTAACATAAACAGTTTTTTCAGTTAATCGGGTGTTTATATAAGATTCATCAGTTTCATCTATTAATATAGCTTTTTCGGGACATATCTGGACGCATGCTCCGCATCCAATACAAGTACCCTCCTCAAGACTCCGCCAGGCGCTTCTCAGAGGACAGATCACGGTTTCGCAAGCTCCGCAATGAATACATTTATCCAAATCTCTCTTAACCTTCATTTCAAAGCATACCTTAAAAGCGCTGCTAATCCACCCAGAGCACTTAACTGTTTTCCACCGTCATGTTCACTGCTTAAGACCATAACTTTCCCCCCCAAGTTCTCAGTAAGGTCCATAATCTTTTCCACATCCAGTTCCCGGAGTAATTCATCAATAACCAGTAACTCACTAACTGCACCAGCTTCTGCAGCAGTTTTAACTTCACTCTTTCCATAGGCGACTAGATTAGAATTTTTCCCGATTTCCTCCAGAACCCGGGCCATCATTCTTATTTCCTGGGCAATACGACCTTCAGTGGCCATTTCTTCCAGAATACCTTTCTGAAGCACCTCATGGATCCCGGATCTGCCCCCAGCCCCGGTACTTTCCAGACGGGAAATTCGGGCAATATCTGGATATTTCTGCCTGATAAATTGATAAAAATCATTTTTACCAAAACCAGGCCCGGCTATTACCATTCCTTCTATCCCCTCAAACTTTTTAATGGTGCTTACGATCTCCTCGTAGAAATTGTTAATGACTTGTTGACGGTTTTTTTGAACCATTCTCTTACCAGAGATGCCCCCAATTATGGGGCCGTAGTATTCCACTCCGTACTGTCTCAGGATACCCAAATCTGCATTATCATCTTCTATTACCACTACCAGGGCCTTTGGTATTTTTGATGCATCAATGGCTTCTTTGATCCTTTTACGGTGCCAGCGTGACCATCTTTCTTTTTCTATTTTCACCGAGTTGTTGAGCTTCAAATCCAGGGTGTGATGGGCTCCTAATGACACCAGATCTTCTGGTCCCTTCTCAATAACTCCCTTAGCACGTAATTTTCCAGTGTACTTATGAAAACTAATGCTTTCCACTCTTATGCCCATGAAAAAGGTTTTTTTGATTCCCCGATCACTCCGCAACCGCTCTCCAGTTGTGTCCTGAATTCTGCGGGTGGTACGCGAAGAAACAAGATCTCCGGGTTCAATAAGGTGAGATAGATGCCAGAGATCATCCAAAGTTTCTGGGAATAACTCAATAATTCCCCTTTTAGCATCCTGAAAAACTATGCGCATAATATGGCCTTCTATATCAATTTAAACATGCTTCAATAGATTTTAGTTGAATATTTTTGTTAAATATATTTTTATGATGTATTTCAAACATTTTAAACCTATTTGTTGTCGGAACTTTTTATTAGATCCTTAATTTTCTTTTACATCTCTCATATCTTTTACACCTAAAATCATAACTTTTATATAAAACGTATTACAAATATTTTGCTGGTGATTAAATATGGACAACCAGTTAGAAAGTAAGATTAAAGAAACCCTGGAAAATGTTAAACCCTGGCAAAGAGTGCCCACATCTCTTGAAGGTGTATTTTTAATCAAAGCTCCTACAAGAGGCGATCAGGAAAGCATAATGGTAGAAATAAATCCATTGGATGAACTTGGAAGCCCTATTAAGCGCAGGGGCATATTTCTCCAGCGTAGAACACAACTGGAACGATTTTTAGAAGTTATGCAGAAACCACGTTTAATGGAGTTTATGGATACACTGGATGCTATGGCTGGAGTTACCGGGGATGATAAGGTGAGAACATTAGAAATATGATGGGCAATGAGGGGATAAATTTAAAAATACGTGTTTCTAGTGGGGGATAAATTTATTATTACACATCCCCATAGATAACTTATATGAAAGTAGCGATTATTGGAGGAACCCGTGGACTGGGGAACTGGATAGCGAATTTTCTAAATAAAAGAGGATGCCAGGTCACCATCACTGGCAGGAATGCTCCTATGGGAGAAGCTATCGCCAGTAAAATGGGAGTTTCATACACTTCTAACAATGTTGAAGCTACTTCAGAGGCAGAAATAGTAATAATAGCTGTTCCTATAGATGCAACTCCTCGAACAATAAAAGAAGTGTCTCCTCATCTTCAGAAAGGATCTTTACTGGTTGATGTGACGTCTGTAAAGGAGAAATCAGCAGCACTCATGTACCAGCATGTTCCTGAGGGTGTGGAAGTACTCCCCACTCATCCCATGTTCGGCCCCAGGGTTAGGTCTCTTGATGGGCAGGTGATTGTTTTAACTCCGCGAAGTGTAGATGGTAAATGGTACAGGAAGGTAGTGAGTTTCCTGGAGAATGAACAGGCCCGAGTACTCATCACCACGCCGGAATCACATGATCGGATGATGAGCATTGTCCAGGGACTCACTCATTTTGCCTATATTTCAGTGGCAGTAGCCATTGAAAGAATGCAAGTTGAAATTAAAGAGTCCCGCAAGTTCGCCAGTCCCATATACAGCCTTATGCTGGACATGATAGCTCGTATTGTAGCCCAGAATCCATACCTATGCTACTCTATCCAAACCCAGAACCAGCACATTCCTGAGGTCCACCAGACGTTGCTTTCAACCTTCCAGGAACTCAAATCCATGATTGATAAAAAAAACCAGGAAGATTTTGTTAAAGCCATGAGTTCAGCAGCCAAACATCTTGATGACATTGAAGCAGCTTTAGGAAGATCAGATAAGGCTATAAATGCTCTAAATGCAGAGATAACTCATTTAAAACAATCACTAGGGCATGAAGTAGGTTTAAGGCATATGTACTCCCAGAAAATCCATATTGGAATCTTGGAAGAATTAAATCCTGATTTTCTCATATTGAAAGAGAGGAATAAAACTACCAGGCTTAAACTTTCTAATGTGGAAATTTTAACTCCTGAAGAAACCCAACAATGGAAAATAGGTCATTTTCCTCTGAAAACCTTTGATGTTTCGGTGATGTTTCCAGAAAACTCTAAACCAGAATTGATTGCCAAAAACATCGAAAAAATTGAGGGCGTGGTCCGAACTAAAGTTTCAGACATATATAATGGAGAACAAATTCCTGAAGGATGGATTAGTATTACCATTTCCTACCAGGTGATTGACTATCCCATCAGAAGGGAAGTCGAAAATCTATTAAGAACATTTGGTGGTAAAATTAGATAATATGGGGTTTAGATGGGTTATTTAGATTTAGAGGTGTTATAAAACTTCTTTTGGAACCATAAAAAACCAAATACAAAATACTATTTAAAAAACTATTATGGTTACCATTCTTAATATTCATAGAATTAAATTGCTCTCTATAAGGACAACCTCTGGACAGTTGATTTTTATATCTGGTTTATTGTAATGGAGATCTGAATCCGGGTTGGTAGTTTCCAGGTAGTTGAGGGGACCGTTGATCCCAAGATTCCCAAGGATGTTCAACTTATCAAATGGCACCATAGGAGATGAGATATTACTATTTATACAAAGTAACTGTTTATACAAAGTAACTGCAAGCATATAAAAGGCATCCATTACTATAAAAGGGGAGAAGAAACTCTGGCCAGAAGATTAGATCTGGTCACGGTTCCTGTATTGGATGTAGGATTTATATTGATAGTAATTGCCATGATCCTGGCTGCATGGTGAGGCTAAATGTAATTTTTCTCATTTTTTCGTTGATTCTATACACAATCATAAATCCATTTCTACCGCAACATTTATATAGTAGAACCTACAAGGTTAAAGTAACATAAGTTAACTAAATATCAAAATGTACTATATTTGTTTTTAAATTAGTTATTTGCATTTATTTGAAAAATAAAAAAATTTATAGGGGGATTAATCATGAAAAATGAAGAAATGAAACTAAAAGTTGCAGAAGCCTTTTCACAGGCAGATGTTGGCAGATCAATAGCCAGGATAGACCCGGCATGCATGGAAAAGCTAGATCTCCTGGACGGAGACATGATTGAAATAGAGGGTAGAAAACTCACCGCCACCACAGTGGTATCATCCCAATCAGACATTGGACTGGGCATTATTAGAATTGATGGATACATCAGAAAAAATGCTGGAACCTCCTTGGGAGAGGAAGTAATTGTACGAAAAGCTCGGGTTAAAGAAGCACAAAAAGTGGTGCTGGCTCCAGTGGACCAGAAAATCATGATTCGTGGGGATGTTAAAGGAGCATTCCAGGGAAGGGTACTGTCTAAAGGAGATATCATAGTAACTGGAATCAGACAGCAGCAAACAGCCATGCGTGGAAGCTTATTTGATGAATTCTTCCGGGACGCCCTAGCTGATGTTAGTCCCATGGGAGAACTTAAACTGGCTGTAGTATCCACAAAACCTGCAGGAGCAGTTAAAATTACTGAAATGACTGATGTGGAAGTTCAAACTGAACCAGTTGACATATCCAAACTGGAGGGAGTGAAAACCCTGGTGGATGTCACCTACGAAGATATAGGTGGGCTGAAAGAAGAAGTTAAAAAAGTCAGGGAAATGATTGAAATACCCCTGAAACGACCAGAACTTTTCGAACGACTGGGAATATCACCACCCAAAGGAGTTCTGATGCACGGACCACCCGGAACAGGGAAAACCTTACTTGCTAAGGCAGTGGCCAATGAAAGTGATGCTCATTTCATAGCCATACAGGGACCAGAGATCATGAGTAAATACGTGGGTGGATCAGAAGAAAAATTAAGGGAATTCTTCGAAGAAGCAGAAGAAAACGCTCCATCCATAGTTTTCATTGATGAAATTGATGCCATAGCACCTAAAAGGGAAGAAGTTTCAGGGGAAACTGAAAGACGTGTTGTAGCACAGCTTTTAACCCTAATGGATGGTCTTAAAACCAGGGGTCAGGTGGTGGTGATTGGTGCCACTAACCGACCTGATGCACTGGACCCTGCATTACGCCGTGGGGGGAGGTTTGACCGGGAAATAGAAATAGGTGTGCCAGATAAGGATGGTCGCAGGGAAGTTCTCCAGATACATACCAGGGGAATGCCCCTGGATGAGAAGGTGGATCTTGATGAAATTGCAGACATTACCCATGGTTTCGTGGGAGCAGACCTGGAAATGTTATGTAAAGAAGCAGCCATGCGGGTTTTAAGAAGAGTTCTTCCTGAGATTAAAGCAGATGAGGAAATACCCAAAGAAACCCTAAAAAAGATGATCATCAAGAAATCAGATTTCAAGGAAGCTTTAAAAGAAATACAACCATCTGCGCTTCGTGAAGTTCTGGTACAGGTTCCCAATGTAAAATGGGATGATATTGGAGGTCTAGAAAACGCCAAACAAGAACTCAGAGAGGCAGTGGAATGGCCACTTAAATATCCTGAGAGTTTCGACAAATTTGGAGTCACACCACCACGAGGTGTTCTAATATATGGGCCACCAGGAACCGGAAAAACTTTACTGGCCAAAGCTGTGGCTAATGAAAGTAAAGCCAACTTCATAGCAGTTAAGGGACCGGAATTACTGTCTAAATGGGTTGGCGAATCAGAAAAAGGTGTAAGGGAAGTTTTCCGCAAAGCAAGACAAACTGCACCCACTGTAATATTCTTCGATGAAATAGACAGCATAGCATCAGCCAGATCCGGTGCAAGCACTGACAGTGGAGTCACTCAAAGGGTGGTAAATCAGCTTTTAACTGAAATCGATGGATTAGAAGAACTTCAGGATGTGGCAGTAATCGCAGCCACCAACCGGGTGGACATAATGGATCCCGCCCTTCTGAGACCTGGAAGATTTGACCGACACGTGAAGGTAGATGATCCTGACGAGGAAGCCAGACTGGAAATATTCAAGGTACACACCAAAAACATGCCTCTTGCTGATGACGTGGACTTGGAATACCTGGCCAAAAACACAGAGAAATATGTAGGTGCAGATATTGAGGCAGTATGCCGGGAAGCAGTCATGTTAACCCTAAGAGAGAACATCCAAGCCGAAGAAGTGAAGATGAAACAATTCAAAGAAGCAATGAAGAAGGTTAAAACTGAAGAAAAAATGGATATGGTACAATATCACTAGAAAACCATCATGAAAACCCCCTATCTATACATAAACCCATGAATGGAGAAAATTCCTGATTAACAATGGAATTTTCTCCTTTTTTTTTATTTTTCCATTTTTTTACATTTACTATTCCCCTAATTAGTCACTGTTTAAAATAAAATAACTTTTTAAATAACTTTTTAATTAAAATAAGCAAAGGATCACTTTAACATAGAGACTTATTTATATAAAGAATAGAGAATTAAAGTTAATAATCTAATAATGAAATCTGATTGAATTCATTTTTACATGAATCTAACGGTGATAAAATGCCTTATAAAGTAAAAGACATGAATTTAGCCCCTCAGGGTGTAAAGAAGATTGAATGGGTTCAGAAGCACATGCCAGTACTGGAAACCATTAAAAAAAGATTCGAAAAAGAAAAACCCTTTGAGGGAATTACCATAGGGTCCTGCCTGCATCTGGAGCCTAAGACAATAAACTTGGGTTTAACCCTCCAGGCTGGTGGGGCGGAAGTGGCTATGACTGGTTGCAACCCACTATCCACACAGGATGATGCCACGGCAGCCGGTGCCAGTATGGGTCTAAATATGTATGGATGGAGAGAGCAGACAAATGAAGAATACTACCAAACCATCAACATGGTCTTGGATCACCAGCCAGACATTATCATTGACGATGGTGCGGATATGATTTTCATGATTCACAAAAAAAGAAGGGATGTGCTGGACAAGATTAGGGGTGCCTGTGAGGAAACCACCACTGGAATTCACCGCTTGAAGTCCATGCACGCTGATGGTGCTCTGGAATTTCCAGTAATAGCAGTTAACGATGCTTACACCAAATACCTTTTTGATAACCGTTACGGAACAGGACAATCAACCTTTGACTCTATAATGGGATCCACCAACATCCTAATCGCCGGTAAAACCGTGGTGGTATGTGGATATGGCTGGTGTGGTAGAGGAATTGCTTTGCGGGCTCAGGGACTGGGAGCCAACGTTATAGTCACTGAAATCGATCCAATAAGGGCACTAGAAGCTCGTATGGATGGTTACAGGGTTATGCCAGTAAGAGAGGCAGTTAAACATGCTGATATACTGGTGACAGCCACTGGAAACATAGATGTCATTTCGGGGGATGACTTTAAGGTAATGAAAGATGGCTGTATAATGGCCAATTCTGGTCACTTTAACGTGGAAGTTAACCGGGAAGACCTGGATGCTTTGGCAGTTGAACAGAAACAAGTCAAACCAGATATTGAAGAATTTGTAATGGACGACGGTCGTAGCATTTACCTTCTGGCTGAAGGTAGACTGGTTAACCTAGCAGGTGAAAGAGGACAGGGGCATCCAGCTGAGATCATGGACCTCTCCTTTGCCATGCAG
Source organism: Methanobacteriaceae archaeon (assembly GCA_013403005.1). Taxonomy (NCBI): domain Archaea; kingdom Methanobacteriati; phylum Methanobacteriota; class Methanobacteria; order Methanobacteriales; family Methanobacteriaceae; species Methanobacteriaceae archaeon. The sequence continues at coordinate 196,106 of JACBOA010000001.1, forward strand.
GCCTTATCTGCTGAACAAATAGTCCATAATGAAATGGAAGTAGGAGTCCACAAAACCCCTGATGAAGCAGATATGCGCGTGGCCAGACTAAAACTTGAGGCTATGGGTATTGAAATTGATGACCTATCTCAAAAACAGGTTGAGTATCTGGAAGGATGGGAACACGGAACTTAACATGGAAGTTTTAATTGGAAATAGTGCTGGTAAGTTTGAGCTAACTAGGCAGTTTGCCCATAAAGTAACTCGGTTCAATTATAAGCTCAAACACTTGCCAGTTACAAATTTTCAATTATAAATTAACCGAAACCTAAAAACTGAGACTGTAAATGACCTAAAATGGCAGTTGATTTTTTCAAAGAAATGGGTGTGAAGGAACCTCCTTCGCGCCTTTTTGTGGGTGGAATACATGGAAAAGAAGGTGAAAGCACCATTCATGCCATTATGAGTGCTGAAAATCTCCATCTGAGTGGGGGAAGTCTAGTATTATCCAATTTCTCTCCCAGCCCCTACCTGAGCACCTTGAATCCTCTTTACTACATGTCTCTTGCTGGTGGAAAACTCCTGGATCTCATCAGGAAATACCAACCACAAATATATCTGGAACTACACTGCTACCATCCAGATAAAAAATTAAAACTCACAGGAAAAAATAGAAAAGAACTATTCGGAGTTCCAAGCCTGGTGGAACTGGAAAATGGTGTTTTAATAGGATCCACATCACCCCTCATTCGTTCCGTATTTTTTGATCTTTATGATTTCCCCTTTATTCTGGAAATACCCTGCCAACCCTCGCCAGAATCTTTAGAAGTCGCCAAAAAAATGATGGAAATAGCTTCAAAGTCCAATAATCGTTCCCAAATCATGGAAAAGTTGAGTCAAGTTTATCCCCTACAAGTGAAAATTTTGAGTGATTATTTTAAGGAGTATTCCACCAATTTCTATCCTGCATTTTTTGAGCTTAAGAAAAAAGTGCAACTTAGAGATTTGAAAAATTACAGAGATCTTGAGGAATTAGTAAATGAAGTAGTATCAAGAGGCAGCTTTAACCTTAACCCAGCACAGATAAAACAACTTACTCAGGCTTACTTAATTTTCCGAGAGCACGGGTGATTATTTGGCTTATTTCAAAATTATTGATAATGGAGAAGGTATGAACCGTCTTTATATAGGGGGATTACATGGTAAGGAAGGTTTAAGCACAGAAGACGCCCTGAAGGAAATCAGAGAAAAAGATGTTGCTGCGGGGAAGTTGGTGATCCATAACTGGGATGAAAGCCCTTATCTGAGCACCTTGAATCCTCTTTACTACCAATCAAAGGTAGGAAAAAAGGTTTTATACCTTATAAATCATTACAAACCCCAGGTATACGTGGAAGCGCACTGTTATAAGAAAGAAAGTTATTCAAAACTAATCTCACCGAAAAGACGAATCAAATCTGGTGTTCCACCTCTTATAGAGCTGGAGAGAGGGGTGTTAATAGGTTCTGCATCTCCTTTTATCCGAACCAAATTTTTCGCCAGGAATGATATTTGCATCACCCTAGAAATGCCCTGTAATCCCACTAAAGATTCACTAGACGTGTATGTAAGGGTATTGAGGATCATTGCCTGGTCAAGAAATCGTGATGAACTGGAAGTTGCAATGAAAAAAATATATCCAAATCAGGTTGAAACTGCAATTAAATATGCTAAGGAGTTTTTCGGTGATTATCCTCCTTTTTAATCAACTAAACTATTCGCAGGGGCCATAATCTTATTGGATTAACCATAATCCTATTGGATTAATAAAAATTGTTCTTAAGGATTGATTTTCCATTTTAAGCCATAAATGTTTAGGGTTACTTTTAGTTTCTTTAATAGGATTTTAATGTTTGTTCTTGTAGGTTTAATTAATAGCTTTTAGATTACTCTTTTTTTTTAGATGGATTTTCAAAACCACTTTTCCAAACTACTCTGGCTGGTCTCCAATTTTTTTAGTTTACTAACAGCACTCAACACTCTTTCTTCAGAAAAATCATGCTCTCCACAAAGAAAATCCACAATCCCCTGCTGGTCAGCATCCTTCCATTTTAATTCATAGTCTGAATCAACTTCAGGGTTAAGGAACATCTCACGCAGAATCCGGGCATCCACATCTAATTCAACATCAAGACTTTTCAGGACATGAAATATATCACCATGTTTTTTGATGAGCTTCAAGCCTTTTTTAGCACCTATTCCCTTTATTCCTTGATTAAAATCGGTTCCAACCATTATAGCCATGTCCACAAGTTGTTCGCGGGTTATATCAAGGGTTTTCAGGATTTTTTCCAATTCAATGATTTGGGGTGAGTTTTGATTTTCACTTATAGTGAGGTTTTTTACCATTCGTGGAGCTCCAAAAAGCATGCAATCATAATCCTGGGAGGCAACGCACCAGGCATCACCACGTATTACCATATAAGATGCTTGTGCTTCTCCTTCTCCTTTAGCCTGAATGTAAGGGATTCCCATGAGTTTAATGAGTTTTTTAGATCCTTCCACAATTTCAGGGGACATTCTGGATGATCTGACTGCAAACTTCCGGGCATCCTCCACCCGGCCTTCTTCAAGGGCTTGCTTCCATTTTCTCTCAGACTCATCCTTAATCTCTTTTCTTTTTTCCTGAGTCTCTTTTTTAAGTGCACTTGACTTTCCATCAAAAACATAAATTGGTTTTATCCCTTTTTCTATAAGAGAAGAACTGCGATAAAGTATCCCACTAAAATGGGAAGTTATCCTTCCATTTTGATCCTTAAGAGGAGTGCCATCATACTGGCGTATGCTGGAGAGAAATTGATAGATTACATTTGCTGCATCAAGGGCCACTACTTTGCCCTCTAAATCATTGAATTTTATCTCATCTGGAGATACAATGTCTTTAAACTTAACACCCATAATCCATACACCTACCATTCAGTTGATTGCAATTAATGGTTTAAAATTTAGAATAAATCAATAGTAATATTTAATCACGAAACATGCTGTAGGGGAAGGTTTCCATTAACCATATGAGAATCTGGTCTTTGTGAATAATGTTATAAGTTCTCCTGAGCATTTTGGCACTTGTTTTGAAGATATCCCTCATCTCTGGACTTGATTCCACCACTGAAACTGATTTAATCTCCCTACGTGATTCGATATTGTGTTTGCGTAGGATGCGGCCAATGGGTATGTCTGCCCGTATAAGGTCTTCTTTAAAATCATTGTTCAACCTTTTCACGGGTATCATGGAAACGGCATATATGAGGGGTTCATCTCCCTCAATAACCACCACCCGGTAGTTAATGGTGTCACCCACTTGGATGTTTAAAAGGGATGCTGCCTCATCATCTGCATCACGAAATTCCTGCACCAGGGTCCTGATATTCACTTGTCCTTTTAAAACATCAAGAATAGTAGTTACAGAGCCATCAGTAGCTAGAAGTATCTTCTGTGCACTGGAAAGATTTCCTAACTCTTTTTCAATATTTTTTATTCCTTCAAAGATTTCCGGGTCCATTTTCATTCACTGGGATCTCTTATTTCACCGTGAATAGCCGAATAGGCAACCACTGCTGGATTGGCAAGATAAACTTCCGAAAGGGGATCACCCATCCGGCCCACGAAGTTACGATTGGTGGTGGCCAGGCACACTTCTCCTGCAGTTAAAACACCCATATGGGCTCCTAAACATGGCCCACATCCAGGATTAATTACAATGGCTCCTGCTTTGAGAAAGGTTTGTATAATTCCTAGAGCCAAGGCATCCTGATATATGCGGCGTGAAGCAGGAGACACGATGAGTCTGATATCCTGGTGAACTTTTTCATTTTCCAAAATCGCTGCGGCTTGACTGAGGTCTTCCAAACGGCCGTTGGTGCATGAACCAATAAATGCCTGGTCAATGGTTTCACCAGAAACACTGGAGACTGGTTTAACATTATCCACATTATGAGGGCAAGCCACTTGTGGATTTAGATCATCTGCCTGGAAATGATATGATTTTTCATAAACTGAATCCTCATCAGAGGTGAATATCTTGAAATCTCCCACATTACGTTTTTTTAGATAATTCAAGGTTGCAGTGTTGGGTTCCATGATCCCATTTTTTGCACCGCACTCCACTGCCATGTTGCACATGGTCATCCGTCCAGAAACATCCATATCCTGAACTGTGTTTCCACAAAATTCTAGAGAGTTATAGGTAGCACCATAGGATCCTATAGTGCCTATGATGTGAAGAATCAAATCTTTAGCAGTAACGTATTCTTTTAATTCCCCATTAACTTCTATTTTTAAGGCTCCAGGGACCATAAACCATGTTTTACCAGTTGCATAGATCACTGCAACATCAGTTGCTCCCATGCCTGTGGAAAAAGCTCCGAAAGCCCCGTAAGTGCAGGTGTGGGAATCAGCACCAACCACCACTGTACCTGGTTTGATGAAACCTTCCTCTGGAAGAACCTGATGGCATATTCCCTCTCCATGTGTGAAAAGGTTTTTAATCCCCTGTTTTTTGGCAAAATCTTTCGTTACTCTTTGAAATTCTGCAGAACCGATTGTGTTGGCGGGAATATTATGATCAAAGACCATCACGATTTTATCAGGATCCCATACTTTCTCTGCGATTTTATTAAAAGTGTTTATGGTGGGAGGTGATGTGCCATCGTGGGTCATGGCCAGGTCTACTTTTGCTTCAATTATTTCTCCAGGGTGAACTTCCTTCTCACCAGAAGCTTTGGCCAGTATTTTTTCCGTGATATTCATTGCATAAACATCCCTTAAATTAAGATAATTAGTAAGTGAACTATTTTTTTATAACTCAAAAATTTTCTAGAAATTTGATATTTCATTGACCTATTAATTGTATTATAAATTTTCTTTAACTATCTAAAAATTAAATGGTCCTCTCACTGAACGCACGATCTCGTTGAAAAGTCGGTCGTTGATATATTTTCCTTCTTCACGTTTTTCTTTTACTATTTCAACAATCTTACATAGTTCATCACGGGTAACCTCTATTCCGTATTCATCCAGTTTGGCTTTCACTGCTCTGCATCCCGAATGTTTTCCTAACACTATTCTCCGATGATGGCCTATCAGTTCAGGAATAAAAGGTTCATAGGTTAATGGTTCCTCTAGAACGGCATCCACGTGTATTCCTGATTCATGCCTGAACACATTTTTACCTACAATGGGTTTGTTTTCTGGTACTTTCATGTTGGTAAGTTCTTCCACCAGTTTTGAAAGATCATGGAACACACTAATATTAAAACCAAGATCAACGCCGTATATAATGAGTAAAGACATTACCAGTTCTTCCAGTGAAGTGTTACCTGCTCTTTCACCGATTCCATTGACCGTGGTTGAAATGGCATTAGCACCAGCCAGTAAACCTGAAATGCAATTCGAAAGTGCCATTCCAAAATCATTATGGCAGTGCAGTGCTATATCCACATTCAATTCCTTTTTTAGCTCTCGAACCAGGTAATCCATTCCCTGAGGGCTTATGGCGCCAACTGTGTCTGCAATATGGATCCTATCCACACCGTAGGTCTCTGCTTTCTTATATATTTTCTTCAAAAAGTCCAGGTCAGTCCTGGTGGCATCTTCTGCTGAGAAGGCCACGAACAAACCATGATCTTTCGCATGTTCAATGGAATTCATACAGATATTGAGAGCATCTTCTTGGGTAATTTTTAATTTATGTTTAAGATGAAGTTGGGAAGTTCCCATGAAAGTGATTATCCCATCCACATCACAATCTAAAGCTTTATCAATATCCTCTTTTTTAGTTCGGGATAGGACCAGAATATCAGCATCCATCTCCTCTGCTACAATGGCTTTTACAGAACGAGTCTCTTCTTTGGAAACAACAGGAAAACCGGCTTCAATCTGATGTAATCCTAATTCATTTAGTTTACGCGCGATTTTAAGTTTTTCCTGTGTTCTGAGGCAGACACCTGGTGTTTGTTCACCATCCCGTAAGGTGGTGTCGTAAACTGTGATTTTTTCCGGGAAATTCAGATCAATTGATTGATTATAGGGGCTAACAAAATATTCCAAAACATTACCACCTGTTCTTTTTGAAAATTATTAATTTATAATATCAGTTTAAAATTACTGGTTTAAATTAAGGGTTATAAAAACTGTTTAACATCTATTTTCATTGGAAATCTTTCAAAATTTTTATTAGATTCTCAGGAGTGCTTTCTTTGATAATATTATTTAGATATAAATGAACTTTTCGTTTTTATCCTGATTAATGCCGGCTCTATCATTCCGGCTGCCGGCTAATCGGGATCGGGTTTATTGTATTCCCATTAATTCAAGATAAGATCTTCTTTCAAAACCATCCTTGATTCCAATTTCTGAATAAGTGGAGAATATCTGGCTAAGGGCCTCTTGGGTGTCTTCACCCTCTTCAACTTCTTTTTCAATCTCCACAAAATTACCTACTCCGTGGACTTCATCCAGTGTTATTATTAAATCCCCTAAATTGTATATAATTCTATTTTTTCGCACAGTCGCCACCCTCTGAAAGCTGAGGCTTTGCAAAATATCCGCGACTTTAAGGGAATCTTCCACCTTAACTTCAACTTCTTTCCGAGTCTTACTCACCTTATCCATTTTGGCTCCCTTGTAGGTTATGTAGATGTCTTCTGAATCATTATAATGAATTTTCCTTATTCTGAGGGCTTCATCAGTTAGGGAAAAATCTCGGTGAGGTGCATTAAAGTAGGTGTCTTCCTGGAATTCATCACCCACTCGAACGGCGCCTAAGTTAAGTAGATCTTCTTCTAATTTACTAAAATCCTTATTTGCATGAGCTTTCACTTCTACTTCAATCATAGCTAACTCCAGGGCCTAAAATAAATTCAACTTCAACCCACTCTACTTTCTATGGAATTTCTGATATAAAGCCGGGCATCGGAAATTTGGGTTAAATAGTTATCTACAAGATTTTCAATGATTTCGTATGATTTTATTTTACTATTCCTTTTTTTTACAATGGATTTCTTCTTTTTAATTATCTTCTCAATGTCACGAGCTTTCATACGTTTTTTTTCTTCAGGGGAGGGATCTAATTCTTTCATCATTTGAATGTATTTTTTTCTAATATTTCTTATATCTGTTCGAATATTGTGGCGCATTTTTTTAAGCACGTCTTCATAGTCCTCTAATTCATTAAGGGTTTCCATGGCTCTCTGGATGTTGGAAACATCGATCTCCAGCCCATCAATTCCGAGTTCATCAAGTTGTTGCTGGTACATTCTGGGACCAAACATTGTTTTCACCTTATGAATCTAAATAACAAGATCATTATTGTGTATTATTTTATAACAGTACTTAATTTAATTAATATGTTTAATGTGAAATAAATTTAATTAATTTAATTATATTTTTTATAGCAGGGGTTTCCTTTTTTTAATCTTGAAACTCAATTAGCTCTGAAAATCTGGATAAAATCCACATTTAATTGATTTATTAAGATGGCCTTAGAAATTAATAACCGGGAAACTAATATATATGGTATTAAACATATTCAGGGCAAGTAAGTTATAAATGGGTCTTTTTAGAAACGTTAGTAGTATTAAAACAACTATTTTTATGTTAAATGCATGGTCATTTATATGTATATATAAGGCCTTTTATAAAGAATAAAAATGAACATGGTTATGAGTAGTAACCATGGGAGGATGTTAGATGATGAAAGTTGAAATTAAAGTGGAGAACATAGTGGCTTCCGCAACGCTCGGAAAGTCCGTAGACCTTCCCCAAGTAGCACCCGCACTGGAAGGTGTAGAATATAATCTTGAACAATTCCCTGGATTAGTTTACAAGCTTAAAGAACCTAAAACAGCCGCACTCATATTTGGATCCGGAAAACTGGTGTGCACCGGGGCTAAGTCTATCGAGGATTCTAAAAAGGCTATTCACATTGCTGTAGACAAAATGCGCACTTTAGACCCGGAAATACCTCATGAATTTGAAATTAAAGTACAGAACATAGTTGCCTCTGCCAATCTGGATAAAACTCTGAATTTGGAGGCAGTGGCCCTGGACCTGGAAAACACGGAATATGAACCAGAACAATTCCCTGGACTGGTTTACAGGTTAGGTGAACCTAAAGTAGTATTATTACTATTCGGGTCTGGTAAAGTAGTATGTACTGGTGCAAAAACTATCACAGACGCACAGCTTGGTGTAGAAAAAACAAAGGAAAGATTGTCTGAATTAGATTTATTGTAATTCTATCTTTTTAAGTAATATTTGGTGATCTTTTGATTAAACTTATCGCATTTGATCTTGATAACGTTCTAATTGACGGTGAAGTCATAGACGAGATGGCTAAATTAACTGGAGTAGAGGAAGAAATTTCTAAAATAACCAGTCAGGCCATGGAAGGAGACTTAGATTTCGGAAAAGCCCTTACAGAAAGGGTGGCACTCTTGAAAGGAGCATCTGTTGAAGAGATTAACAAGGTTATGCTGGAAATCCCTCTCATGGAAGGGGCGAAGGAAAGTATAAGCCAGCTCAAAAAAAGAGGATATAAAATAGCAACCATAACTGGCAGTTTTGATGTTATTGCCCAGCGCATGAAGGATGAACTTGACCTGGATTACACTTACTCCAACTCTCTTGAGGAGAAGGACGGAGTTCTCACTGGGAAAGTTACCGGGCCACTGGTTAATGGTTCAAAAGCTGATATACTCAAAGAGTTAATGAGTTTGGAAAAAATCTCATCTGATGAATGTGCAGCAGTGGGGGACGGAGCTAACGATGTTTCCATGCTGAAAGAAGCAGGATTAGGAATAGCTTTCAATGCCAAACCAGTATTAAAAGAAATGGCTGATGTTGTAGTTGAGAAGAAGGATTTAAGAGAATTACTGGAAATATTTGATGATCCAAGTTCCAAAAAAGAGGCTGAAGAAGAATCTCAAGAAAGTTTCAGCGAACTATTATCGAAGAAGAAAGAATTAGAAAAAGTCCTAAAGGAACTAACAGCTGAAAGAGACCAGCTTAATGATGAGGCTAAAAAATTTCGCCAGGAAAGGGACGAACTCAACTCTCAGATAAGGGGGAACCTGGACAATGCCCTTAAATACAGGGATGAAAGAGACCAGGTTAACCAGGAAGTTAAAAAATATAAAAAACTCCGTGATGAAGCCCATCAGAAATATAAGAAAATGGAATGGACCTCTGGAAGAAGAGAAGCAATTCAAGTGGAAGATGAGATAAAACGCCTGGAGAAAACCATTGAAACCAGGGTCCTGGACATCAGAAAAGAAAACGAGCTGGTTAAAAAGGTTACAGACCTCCGTAAAAAACTTCAGGGCATGCAGGAAGATGAAGAAAGCCGCAGCGAAGCTTTGAAGTTTAAAGAAGAATCTGAAAATTATCATGCTAAAGTGGTGGAGTTATCTGACCAGGCACAGGAAACCCATGAAAAGATGCTGGAGTACTTCCGCAAAATCGATGAAATCCGCAGCCAGGCAGATGCATGCCATCAGAAATTCATAGAAACAAGGGAAAAGGCTAACAAAGTCCATGAAGAAGTTAAAGCAACCTTTGGAAAAATAAGAAAAGCTAATAAGGGCATGGACCGGGTTAAAGCCAAGGAAAGAAGCAAAGAAGACGAAATTGTGCGCAAGAAAAACTCTGAGGAAAAAGAGAAAGCTGAAGAAATCTACCGTAAATTCAGGGAAGGTAAAAAGGTTTCAACTGAGGAGTTACTTCTCTTACAGAAGCACAACATCGTCTGAAAGGCCAACTATGGCCACATTCCTCCCATTTTTTTATTCTTTTTAATTTCCATTAATTTTCAAATATTAATTATTTAAATCTGAGTATCCTTGCATTGGGATTTAAGCAGTATAAATCAAATATGTTATTAATTGTTATTTATGTAGATTATATTCAAGGTTTGGTGAGTGAATGAAACCTAATAAAGATTCTTTTCATGTTGATAATGATGTAAAAATAGCTGCACTTTTAGTTGCATCCATTGCTTCCTTTTTCACTCCATTCATGGGAACTTCAGTTAATATTGCATTACCCACCATTGGAATTGATTTTGGGGCAGATGCCATTATATTAAACTGGGTCACCAATGGATTTCTACTGGCAGCTGCAATTTTCGCAGTTCCCCTGGGAAGAGTGGCTGATATACATGGAATGAAGAGGATTTTCACCTATGGGATCATCATATTCACCGTAGCCTCCTTTTTCTGTGCATTGGCACCAGATTCACTGGCTCTCATAGCTTCCCGGGTTCTGCAGGGGATTGGATCGGCCATGATCTTTGTAACCGGTCTGGCCATTATCAGCTCAGTATACCCACCAAAACACCGGGGAAAAGCCATTGGTATTAATGTAGCTGCAGTTTACGTGGGACTATCTGTAGGACCAGTAGTTGGCGGCTTAATGACCCAGTACTTAGGGTGGAGAAGTTTATTCCTACTCATGATACCTTTTGGACTTCTCGTGGTGGCAATAGTATTTTGGAAGCTTCACGATGAATGGGCTGCGTCTAAGGGGGAAAAATTTGACTATATTGGTTCCATACTTTACAGTTCAATGCTATTTTTAGTTATGTACGGATTTTCTAGCCTGCCAGGTATGAGTGGGTGGGTCATGTTAATTTTGGGGATAATCGGATTCCTGGCATTTGTTAAATGGGAACTCAGCACCAAAAGTCCAGTGTTCAATGTTAGACTTTTTAAAAACACCGCTTTCACCTTTTCCAGCATGGCAGCGCTTATAAACTACAGTGCTACCTTTGCAGTAACTCTGCTTTTAAGTTATTACCTCCAGTACATAAAGGGCTTCGAACCCCAGGCTGCGGGGATGATTCTGGTGGCCCAACCAATAGTAATGGCCATCATGGCTCCTATCGCAGGGAGAATGTCAGACCGGTTTGATGCCCGTCTCATTGCCACCACTGGGATGGCCACAGTTACCTTGGCTCTGTTTACCTTAACATTCATTGATGCTAACACCCCCATAACTGATATACTAATAGGATTGGCTGTATTGGGACTGGGATTCGGACTTTTTTCCTCACCCAATACCAATGTGATTATGGGTTCAGTGGAGAGAAGATTCTATGGAGTAGCTTCTGCTACAGTGAGCACCATGCGACTCATAGGCCAGACCATGAGCATAGGAATAGCCACCCTGATCTTCGCGCTCTTCATAGGCCGTGTTCAGATAGCACCCGCTCAGTATCCGGCCCTGCTTGAAAGTATACAGATATGCTTCGTGGTATTCACTGCACTCTGTTTCGTGGGAGTGTTTGTATCATGGTATAGGGGAGAGAGTGGATATCAGGAAGAAAAAAATAGGCAATAAAAGCTCTCTCAATTATTTAATCTTTTAAAAAGCCATTGATACCAAAAATTGTATTTAATATAATTTTGAAATTATTTAAAGATGAAAATAAGTTACAATAAAAGGGCGCTAACTTTAATTGTAATAGGAATCCTCCTTTTTGTTATTAATGTGGCAGATTTTTATTTAGGGTATCATATGACTCCTGGGAGAGGATTACAAATATTAGGAATACTCTTGATGTTTATTGGAGTGATAATTTGGAGTAAATACTATTAAAAAAGTGGAAGTCATCAAAAATAAATTATATACAGCTAAAAAAATATTCAAAAGAAAATTGATTAAAATAGAATGATAGAATAACTAAATAATTTATTTCAGGCTTCTGACAGAAAAGAAACACCATCTTCTTTTTCAATTCTTAAAATATTATCTGCAGCATCTTCCAGATCTGCATCATGAGTAACAATGATCATCTGGGGTATTATGGACATTTTCTTAAGCAGGTCAATCAGTTCCTGTCTGCGGTAGGTATCAAGATGGATGGTGGGTTCATCCAGCATGATAAGTTCTAAACTACCTCCAGAGAGTACTTGGGTGATTCCTAACCTCATAGCAAGTGCTACTGCTATTTTCTCTCCACCACTTATCATATCCAGGCTGCTTTCACCGGTGGGGCCATAAATAGTCACATCATAATCTTCATCCAGTTTAATATCAGAATATTCAAAATTAAACCTTTCAAAAAGTTCTCTGGTTTTTTCTTCTATTAATGGCCTTGAAATGTTCCTCAAATCTTTTTGAACCCCATCCTTACTGAAAAGATCACGGATAAACTTCAATAATTTCAAGAAGTCTTTAAGATTCTTCAAATCATTTTTATACTTTTGATAGGATTGAATTTTAGATTCTAACTCTGTGATGGAATTGCTCAGCTGATCTAACTGGCCAGTTGACTTCTGTTTTTCTCCGGTAAGCCTAGACAACTCTTCATTTTTCAATTCCCAATCCTTTTTAACTCTTTCATGAGATTGTTCATTATAATTCAAGGCTTCAATTTTTTTACCTATCTCTTCCATTTCTTGTAAAGTTTCCTTGATAAGAGTTTCATTTTCTTTTTCCCGCTTTAAAAGAGAATCTTTTTGTTTAATTTCTCCTAAAAGTCGTTGATATCTTTTGTTCATTTCCTCCAGGTAACTTATTTCTTCTGGAAGATTCTCCACACTATCTCCAGCAATTTCAATAAGGGAACTGATATTTTTCCTCAAATCTCTAATATTTATGTTAATTTCATCTAAATTCGATAAATGATTTTTAATATCTCCTAAAGACTCTAAAGAACCTTTAGCTGCGATGTAATTTTCATATTTTCCTTTAATATTTTCAATTTGGGATTTTTTTTCCTTTATATCCTCTTCAATTCTTTCTAAAATAACTATCTTTTTTTGAAGCTCTGCAAGATTTGCATTGATTTGTTGAATCTCTTTATTATCTTCTTCAACAGATCTAAGGTATTCCTTTAAGATTCCAATATTTATACTTTGGATTTTAGATTGTTTTAAGTCCAGATTGGCTTTTTGAGCTTCAAGTTCCCTTAGTTTTTCTTTCAACCTTTTAGATCTTCGGATATTTGACTCAATATCGGATTGATATTCATTTAAAAGTTCAACCCTTTTTTCTGGTTTAATAGTTGATTTACAGATGGGACAAAGATCTTTAACACGTTTTAGCTCTTTAATAGGCTTTTCAAGGTCTTTGTTTTTCACCTGAATATTTGATAGTTCTTTTTGTATATCTTGGATTAATTTTGAAGTTTTATTTATCTCTGAATCTAATTGGGGTTTGAATTCAGATAAATAATTCTCAAATTCTTCAGCAGTGTCAAATTTAGTGTCCAGTATCTTATTAGATTTTATAAGGATATCATTTATTTTTTTAAGAGATTTCTTAATTTTAGCTTCAATTTTTAATTTTCTTGTGGTGTATTGTTCATATAGTACTCTACTTCCCTCAATCTGATATTTAGCATTCTGTAAATTATTAATATCACTATTTAAAACCGAATATTCATTATAATAATGTTCATTTTCCTTTAAGACATTATCAAAACGTTTAATATCATTTAAGATGTTCATTAATCTTTCCTTGTCTTTATTGAGGTTTTTAAGTTCTTTACTTTTCTCTTCCAAACTTTTTAAAACTTCTAACTTTCTTAATTTTGGTCTCAATTCTTTTGTTTCCTGTTCTTTGCTCATTATTTCCGTTAACTGGTAATTTAGATCTTTTTTGGTTTTTTGCAGTTGTTCCAGGAGAGATTCTTGTGAATTTAGGAGTGTTCGGTTTTTTTCAAATTCTAAACTTCTTTTATCAAGGATTTCCTTTTTTTCCCGGGTTAGATTGGTATCAATTATTTTTTCTTCTATTTCCCGGTTAAGATTTTTAATTTTGCTTTTAAGTTGTTGTTTTTGTTCTTTTTTAGAATCTAATTCTCCTTCAAGTTCTTTTAAGGATTCTATCTTACCATTTAATATCAATTTTTTCTCGTTATATTTATCTATGATAATTCTAAAATTTTTCCAGGCTTTTTCAAAAGAATCAATACCTAAAAGTCTGCCTATCATTTGTTTTTTCTCAGATGATGTTTTTTCAATTAAGTCGGAAATTTCTCCCTGACGAACGTATACTGCATTGAGGAATAGATCTCCATCCATCTCCAGCAGATTCTGAACTTCCATTGTAACTTGTTTATCCCCTGAAACTAATGATCGAAACTTCCCACCTTCCTTAATACTCATAATTGCCCTGGAAGATGTTTTAGAACGTTCTCTTAAAACTCGATACGTACGGCCGTGGGCTTTAAATTCTAGGGTGATGGACATCCTTTTTTGACCAACAGTTATAAGCTGCTCAATTCTTTTACTGGTATGCTGCTTGAAAAGTGCAAAACTCACTGCCTCAAGAATACTGGACTTACCCGCTCCATTTCCACCAATTATAAGCGATATTCCAGTATTAAAATCTATCCTAGTATCCCTATGTGATTTAAAATTCTTCAGGTGAAGGTTTCTAATGATCATATAAATCCTCATAGAAATTCTGAGCTAATTCTTCGGCCATTTTGAAATCTCCTTCAGAAAGCTCCTTTAAAAGATCCGTTGCCAGCTGGTTAACTTTTTCATTGTTAAAATCTTTAAGACCATGTTCAATCATCTTTTTAATATCTAAAACTTCTCTGTCCGGTTTAAAAAGACTTTTTCCATCTTCAACTGTTGTAGGTTTGTATTTTGACCTTACTGCCAGGCAGGAATCAGAAAATTCCTGGTTTAAAGTTTCGTACACCTCTGATCTGCTGAAATTCCCTCCTTCCACAGTAACCAGGAGAATAGGTTTTTTTGGTAGGGTTGATATGTACTTATTTATCCTTGATAGAAAGTCCTGGAGTTCTATGAAGGGAATAACTTCTTTTATAAATTCCCGGGGCAGTTTAAGATTGATATTTTCAATTTCTGGCATATCTCCACTAATATCAACCAGATAAAATCCTTTCCCGTTCTTTTTATACCCTTCAACTTCGTTGGAACGCCATATCTCTGTAGAACCTGGATAGGCTAGTTTACCCTCTCCGAAGTCATCAATTATTCTTTCGTGTATATGACCAAATGCACAGTAGGTGAAACTCTGAGGAACATCACCAATCTTAATTTCATATTCATAGGGAATATAACGGTCGATACCCTGATGAAGTACCAAAATCCTTTTCTTAAAATCATTTGATGATTTTTCTATTGATTGGAGTCTTCTAATTAGATGTTTGGAATGATATTTAGATGCATAGGGCGCACCACCTATGAAAACATCATCCTTGATATAAAATGGTTTTTTAGGGCTTAAAAGCTTTAAACCAAAATTTTTATATAAAATTTGTGGAGGAAGGGCGTTTTTACGCATCACAACATCATGATTACCTGCAATTGCATAAATGGGGATGTTCTCATCTTTTAATCTAAGAATTCCCCTCTGTGCTGTTAACAAAGCTTTAGTAGGGGGTCTTGAGTATTCAAACAGATCTCCAGAGTGGATGACAAATTCAGGTCTTTCTCTTATAATTTCTTCAATGGTTTCATTAAAAACTTGTAGGAAGTCCTCTTCCCGTTGAATTAGCCCGTACTGGCGGTAACCCAGGTGAGTGTCAGCAAGGTGGGCAAACTGCATCAGTAATCTCCCCCAAGATCTTCATATTCCCTTTTCTGTTCATCTAAGATTTTTCTTTGATTTTCATGGGATTTAGACCATTCATCCACAATATTCAGGTCTCCACCAGATATTTTACCCTTAAACTCATTAATTTTAACTAGAGTGGGGATTCGGGTCATTAAACCCAGTACAATCGCTTCACCAATATTTAATGATGGGAGTTGGGCTATTAGATCATCACTCAGGCTTTCACTGGCACGCTGCACATGACTCTGGTCAGTTGGCTCCACCAGGCGAAGAATTATCATGTTATTTGCCTGTGACAGGGCATCAGAATCCAGAGATTTGGGGCTCTGACTAACCAGGCACAGACCAACAGAAAATTTACGCCCTTCCCGTGCAATTCTACTAATCCATGATTTGGATTCTGTTTTCCTGTTTTGAGGGGCTAAAATATGGGCTTCTTCCAGGATCAGGAAAACTGGAAATTCAAGACCGTCTCCAGTTCTTAAAAACTCTTTCCGACTGCTTAACACGTTCCTTAGTATGTGGCTGACCACCACATCAGATGCGAATTCATCCACTGAACCCAGATCCAGTATATTGGCCTTGCCCACTTCCAGGCTGTCGATGATGTCTTTTGCTTCCAGGCTGAGTATGTTACCATATTTATCCTGCATGTGCTCTATTTTATTCAAAACATCAGCTATGGATTTCCTGTCAGATGCACTGCCAGATTTATTCTCAGGATCTTCTGATTCTGAGAGCCAGCTCTCCAGTTGATTTATTAAAAGAGCAATAAAATCTTTTCCAGTAGCAGAACCTTGCATTAAACTTTTACGTGCCATTTTATAAGCTTTCAAGAAGTATCTTTCCTGAACATAGGCATTGGAGGGGATGTTTGATAGTTTTTTCATTTCACTGAATGATAGATAAAGTGGGTTAATTTGAGGATTTATTACATTAACTTTATCTTCTCCAAAATCAGTGTTCACATACTCAGAGTGCATGTCAAATATCAAAACACTTCCCTTAACATTTAAAAGACCATCAACAATAACTGAGACAGTATTTGATTTACCTGCTCCGGTCATAGCCAGAACTGCCAAGTGTCTTGACACCATTTTATTGATATCAACTTCTACAGCCACTTCATCTTGAGTGATGAGATTTCCAAGTTTCAAACCATATTTATCCACTTTGAATATTTTCTTTAAAACCTCTGCATCAGCAACTTTTATTTCGGTTCCAGGTGGTGCTGGTGTTCGGGGGATGCGTAGATCATTATCAATATCTCCCAGTATTTTGACGGTTCCCTTCACATAATGGTCGTCACCTTCAATGGCTTTGATTTTTTCAATGGTGAGGGGATCATATATTTGATCATTGATGGAAACACTGCCTCTTACCAGTGATTCGATCATTCCCAGAACATTTTTTCCATCATATTTCAGGCAAACGTATTCGCCCACCCTGGGCATTTCCTTTGAAATGAAACTAACATCAACCAGTGAAGTTTCTCCAATGCATCTTCCTAGGATACTATTCATTTAACATTTCCCTCCCACTTTTCTCCTGGAATCCAATTATCTTGGAAAGATTTTCCAAGTCACTTTTACGGATTACAACATCATCATGTGCTTTTTTTAGTAACAAAGGGTATCCCTCTGCACTGATGTTCTTCACATCTTCCAATAATTTTTTTATATCTTCTTCTGTGGCTTGGTAAGGTAATTCAAACTTTAGAATGTTTTTATAATCGGATAATCTGGCGTAAAAAATGCTGAAAGTCAAACTCTTCAGAAAATCGTTTCTAACTGGGAAATACCTTTTAACCTCTGAAACACTGGAATATCTTGGTTTAGAGTACCCTTGTGTTTTACGGTGCATATCAAATATGGCCATATCAGGCACTTTTGAACCGAAATATTCGGTACGGGTAGATGTTTTGGAGATAGCAACTATTTTCTCATTCATATCCATTAATTCGCTTATAACCAGGAGTTTTTCCAGGTTTTCCAGGTAGATCATAGGTTCAGTATTATCTTCAAATTCAGCGGTGATTTCTCCAGCAAATTTAGCTGAAGAAATCCCCACATCAGAACATTTTAACTCTTCAACTAGTGCTGGTAAGTACTTCCCCCTTATTTTTTCTTTTACTTCTTCTTTGAGTTCTTTTTCAATGGGGAACGGTCTTATAAGGTTGCCCAGAATAGATCCGTCAAAGAGGA
Organism: Methanobacteriaceae archaeon; assembly: GCA_013403005.1. Taxonomy (NCBI): domain Archaea; kingdom Methanobacteriati; phylum Methanobacteriota; class Methanobacteria; order Methanobacteriales; family Methanobacteriaceae; species Methanobacteriaceae archaeon. The sequence continues at coordinate 213,865 of JACBOA010000001.1, forward strand.
ATAAATCAACTTCATGTTCAGCCAGCATTTTCAGGGCATTTTTTATTTCAAATATCTCCATATAACTCCTTAAACGATCCTCAACATATTTATGGTGGTTGATAATGTCAATTTCAGAGCTCTCAACTCGTTTAAGACCATTTTTGGTGTGGATTAATCCTTCTGCATCAATAGCGTAGAATATGAATGGCAAAAACTTGCGTTTATTTATACTTCCATCGCCTGCAGCAATATTTACTTCTGATGTGCTTTCTTCTATCTGGAAATTAACCCAGTGTTCTGCAGCATCCAATTGTGAGAATCTGATTTCCTCTAATCTCTGATTAATATAACTTCTCTTTTTCAAGGCCTTTTCATAAAGTGAATCCAGCATTTGATCCCTCAAATTAATATAGGAGTTTTCGAAATAAGTTTCATGGCAAATAAGTCAATAGGTAGGTGAACATTACAAATATATTCTGCCCAAGTGGATTTAAACTTTATTTATTAACATGCTTAACCAATCTATCACTATGACTAGTCTCAAACCCCAACAAAAAAGGGTTCTTAACACCATCAAAGTATTCCAAGCAGAATACCAGGAAGGAGTTCCCTACAACATCCTGAAACTGGATCTGAACATTCCCGAAGATGATCTTAGCTTAATTTTGCATAAACTCGAAGAAGAGGAGTACATATCATGGCAGGATGGCATTATCCGCCTTAAAACTAATGGAAAGAAAAATGAAAGGGATGAAAAAGGCGAAACTGTTCTCCAGGAGAATTTACCAAAGGAAACTACCAGTGAAACTGCAGACAGTCATGTGGATAATAATTTTCCAAAATCATCTATTGGCGATAAAACTGATGAAAGGGATGTTTTGGTGGGAAAAGCTGAAAAAACAGAAGAAAATGTGAATAATGGGAAAAATGAAGATAATGAGTATAATGAATTTAATGAAGATCTGGGGGATGCTGGGGGGGATGAAGTTAAAGAGGAGCTTTCTGAAACTGAACAGCAATCTCTGGAAATAATCAGCAAATTAGTTGATGAATCAGGGAATATTTCACGAACTCTTCTGGAGGGAACACTTCTCTATGGAGATTTAAGGTTAAGCAACATTCGCATGTACAATCTTATCATTTCACTGGAATACAAAGGATTTTTAAAGAAGATAACACTTACAGATGGGGAGTATTATCACTTCACTCCTTGAACTATCTTACTTTGCCGATCTTCATTAAAAAAATATTTGCCTAAATCATCTTAAATTTTTTTTAATCCAATATTTTCATCCAATTTCGCATCGAATTTGTATCTTTGTAGTTTATATCCTTTTAAATATATTAGATCACCATATGATAGAATATAATGATTCACAACCAGCTATAAGGGCTAAACTCCGAAGGTGGAATATACATCACCTCAGCATAACCCTTTTTTAAAAGCTCCTGATTTAGGTTAACTCCATCCACATAGACCACAGCCAGGGTGCGACTATATTTATCCTTATTCTTTTTATCATCAATATCCAAGCCAACGGTTTTACCCAGGCACATGCTGGTCACATAGTCCTTGGCTGTCTGGTATCCGGATTCTCCCCTCTCAGGGGTGTTAACCCCCACAAAACGTATTCTACCCACTCCTTCCACATCTATGGTGTCTCCATCCACTACCTTGTAACACTTACCACTCACCTCCACATTTTGACCAGTCAAAGTACCAGGTTGGGGGTTAGTGAGGTTAGTGGGGTTATCAGCGACTGTAGGAGTCTGGGTGGGTTTAGAAGTACTGTTATCAGAGTATGATGAGTTAATAGATTGATTTAAGTCACTATGAGTACATCCCGAAACCGCTAGAATCATAATGCAGGTTATAATCAGTAAATAGCGCATGTTCATTTTATCCTCTTAATCAATTTAGTGGATTATTAAATCCTATCTAATTAGTTATTATTTGAGCAAGTGTTTGTTCTTGATAATAAAGTTGTTATTGTGACTATATGTAGTCATTTGTGTTTCCTGAATCAATATGGCAACATGACCAGAACACAATGGACTATAAATGGAATAAAATTCAACACATAAAACATGATACTAGTAACTGGAGGGGCAGGATACATAGGCTCCCACGCCAATAAAGAGCTCAACCGTGCTGGATACGATACGGTAGTCCTGGATAATATGAGCTACGGGCACCAGGATTTTCTTAAGTGGGGAGTCCTGGAAGAAGTTGATCTTGCTGATTTAGTTTCACTCAGAAAGGTTTTCCGGAAATATACCATCGATGCAGTGATGCACTTTGCAGCATTCACCTATGTAGGTGAATCAGTGGAAGATCCGGAAAAATACTACCTCAATAACCTGAAAAACACCCTTAATCTTCTCCAGGTGATGAATGAATTCAAGGTACGGAAGTTAGTTTTTTCATCAACCTGTGCTACCTATGGAAACCCTCAGGAAATCCCCATCACTGAAAACCATCCCCAAAATCCCATAAGTCCATATGGTAAGGGTAAATTTATGGTGGAACAGGTCCTAGCAGATTACAATGTGGCATATGATTTCCGATACGTTTCATTGCGTTATTTTAACGCAGCAGGAGCTGATCCTGAAGGTGATGTTGGAGAAAGGCACCATCCAGAAACTCATCTCATACCACTCATCTTAGATGCTGCAGCAGGGAAAAGAGAGGATATAAAAATATTCGGAACAGATTATCCCACAGATGATGGAACATGCATCAGGGATTACATACACGTCACTGATCTGGCAGATGCCCATATAAAAGCCTTAAAATATCTGGAAGAAGGTGGTCAGAGTGAAGTTTTCAATCTGGGAAATGGAAACGGATTTTCAGTGAGGGAGGTAATAGAAGAGGCTAAAAAAGTTACAGGAAAAAAGATCAAAGCTACCGAAACAGAAAGAAGGCCTGGTGATCCTCCCATTCTGGTTGGAAGTTCCGAAAAGGCCCGCAGAATCCTGAAATGGCAACCTAAATATGATGATCTGAATAAAATCATCACCACAGCTTGGGAATGGCATAAAAAAGATAATTCAATGTTAAATTAACAAATGAATTTGTTAATTTTTAGATCTTCCTTTAAAAATTGTTTTTATTCTAAAACCTTCTTTAAATACTCTCTCAACTCTCCATTTACTTCAGGATCCTGCAGGGCAATCTCCAGAGAACTTTTAAGCCATTCCACATTGTTCCCAATATCATAAATTCGTCCATCGAAAACATGGCCGTAAACGTTATCCAATCGTCGCATGGCATCAGTTAACTGTATCTCCCCACCCACACCAGGCGGAACATCCTCAATATGGTCGAATATTTCTGATTCAAGCACATAACGTCCGGTTATAGCTAAATCAGATGGTGCTTCATCTGGCCGTGGTTTCTCAACCATGTCCTCAATTTTATAAACAGAATCTTCAACCTGCTGTCCCTTAATAATTCCGTAACGTTCAATTTTATCCCGGGGGACTCTTTCAATGGCAATAGCAGAAGATTTGTATTTTTCATGAATATTAAGAAGCTGTTTAGTACAGGGAGTTTTCGACTGACTAATTGTATCTCCCAGGAGAACGGCAAAGGACTGACCATCAATATGCTTTTTCGCACAAAGGATGGCATCTCCCAATCCCTTCTGCTGCTTCTGCCGGACGTAGTAGATATCTGCCATCTCTGATATGGCCTCCACTTCCACCAGGTAATCCATCTTACCACAGTTACGCAGAGAGTACTCCAGTTCAAAGGAACGATCGAAGTGGTCTTCAATGGATCTTTTTCCCTTACCAGTTATAATCAGTATATCATCGATTCCTGAGGCAACTGCTTCCTCCACCACGTATTGTATAGTTGGTTTATTGTAAACAGGTAGCATTTCTTTTGGTTGGGCTTTGGTAGCTGGTAAGAACCGAGTTCCCAGCCCTGCGGCAGGTATAACAGCTTTCATAATCTTTCCTCTTTCATGATTTTTAATCCTTTTTTAGTATCCAGCATCCGAATTTTAAGATCTCTTCGGACTTTATTAACAGATAATGATGAATCACGGGGCCTTTTTGCTTTTTGTTTTAACTCTGAACTACTTACAGGTTTAATGAGAGTTTCATCCAGTTCAAACACCCTTGCAATATTCAGTGCCAGTTGAAAGCGGCTGATCCTCTCACTGCCTGCAGTATGATATATTCCTGTTTTATTCTTCTCAATTATCCTTAAAATGGCCAGTGCAGCATTATTCGCCAGTGTGGGGGAATTGTAATGATCATCCACCACCTTTATTGTATGATTTTTTTGTAACTCATTTATAACCCAGTTAACGAAACCCGTCCGGTTATGCCATCCGTATAGTACACTTACCCGGGCAATTGCAAATTCAAGTTCAGATTTTTTTACTATCTCTTCGCCTTTAAGTTTTGTATAGGCATAGTAATTGAGGGGATTGGGCTTATCATCCTCACTGTACATTCCCTTGCTGCCATCAAAGACAAAATCGGTGGAAACATATATCAACCGGGCTCCTAATTTTTCACAAATATTAACCAGGTTACAAGTTCCCTTTACATTCACCTTCCATGCTAGTGCATGATTTTCTTCACAGTAGTCCACTTGGGTAAGTGCAGCGGAGTGTATAACCACATCTGGATTCAGATAAGTTAACTTATCCAGAACCTCTTTCTCCTTTGTAATGTCCAGTGAGATGGTGTCTTTCAGAGGGTTATGATGATGGATGCTAATGATTTGGTAGTTTTCACAGGCAAGGTCCTGGAATCTGGAGCCTAACAATCCACTTCCTCCAGTTACCAAAACACGATCCATGGTAATGGTTAATAAGCGCGAGATATATAAAACTTTCCAAGAAGAATAAACGGTGTACTTATGATTGAAGGCGTAAAAGTAAAGAAGCTTAAGGTCATTCCAGATGAGAGGGGCTGGCTAATGGAAATATTAAGAAATGATGATGATATTTATGAAAAATTCGGACAGGTATATCTGACCACAGCTTATCCTGGAGTGGTGAAGGCCTGGCATCTGCATAAAAAGCAGACTGATAACTTCACCTGTGTCCATGGTCTGATGAAGGTTGCATTATATGATAGCAGGGAGGATTCCCCTACCTATGGTGAGATAAACGAATTTTTCATTGGAGACAGAAACCCAATGCTCATAAGCGTCCCACCATACGTCTATCATGGTTTTAAAGCGGTGGGTGATGAAACAGCCTATTTTGTCAGCGTCCCCACCTTACCATTTAACTACGATGACCCTGATGAATACAGACTTGACCCCGACACTGATGAAATACCCTACGACTGGATATTGGATAAGAGTAAAAAACATGGTTAAATCCTTGATCTACACGCCTTTTGGGGGTATAAACATCTATCGTGGCATATTATTAGTATAGAAATGATATTGGCGATTTTATGAAAATAATGATTACAGGTGGTGCGGGATTCATTGGATCCAACTTCGTACACCACATGAGTGAGAATGAGGATTATGAAATAATTGTCCTGGACAAATTAACTTATGCCGGGGATTTGGAAAACCTCAAGGAAATCCGTGACAAAATAGAATTCGTAAAAGGGGACATTGCAGACGAAGAAACAGTTTCCAGTTCTATGAAAGACTGCGATATGGTAGTAAACTTTGCTGCTGAAACCCATGTGGACCGTTCAATAAAAGACCCGGGTGTATTTGTAAAAACAGATGTTATAGGCACCTATAATCTTTTAGAAAGCGTGCGCAAGTACGATGTGGAGCGTTACTTGCAGATATCCACTGATGAAGTTTACGGTAGTATTGAAAATGGTTCATTTACTGAGGAAAGCAACGTGGATCCTTCCAGCCCCTATTCTGCCAGTAAAGCTGGGGGTGATTTGCTGGTAAGTGCCTACTGGAAGACCTATGGCACCCCGGTCATCATCACTAGGAGCAGTAACAACTTCGGGCCCCGGCAATACCCGGAAAAATTAATTCCCCTGTTTATTATGAACGCCATGCAGGATAAGCCGTTACCAGTTTATGGTGATGGTAAAAATGTTAGAGACTGGATATATGTCATGGATAACTGTAAGGGAATAGAAGTAGCCCTGATGAAAGGTAAGCTGGGAGAAGTCTATAATATTGGTGGAGGAAACGAGAGAAATAATCTGGAGATAACCCACCTTATACTGGAACTCTTGGGAAAACCAGAGAGCCTGATAACCTTTGTTGAAGACCGTTTAGGTCATGATCGGCGTTATTCCCTGGATTCTTCCAAGATCATGAAACTGGGCTGGATGCCTGAAACTCCTTTTGAGGATGCCATGCGGGAAACTGTGGAATGGTATAAAAAAAACTTCTCCAGGTTTGAATAAACCTTATTTTTTCATTTTTTTTGTTCAAAAATGTGGAGATTATCAAGGAGTAATATGTAAGAGTTAATCTAATTATTTGCATTTGAAAATTTTTTATCATAAATCTATTTTCAATTTTTTTAAAATATTTACAAAACTTTGCTCTGTTATTCCATTAATTCTAAGAGTTTTTCGCCGACTTTTATGTCCAGATACTATTTCGGTTTCATACCCAGTAAGTTTTGAGAATTCTTTCATTATTTCCTTATTGGCTTTCCCTTTGCTTGGAGGTGCTTTGATTTTAACTTCAAGAGTTTGCCTCCATTGATTGTAACCGGTGATCTGAAATTTACTCGAGTTTGGTGATACTTCTATGTTAACGGTTATTCCTTTGGCAGTAGATTGAACTCTATTCATTTTAATCATCTTTTCAATCATTCAATGATTGATTTATCATCTGCATCCCCAATATTATCCTTATTCAATCCTTTAAATTTTTAAGATTGTAAAAAATAGGTATTAAAGTATTTATCCCTATAGATAATATTCTATTCACTTAATTTATTTTTTCATGAATTAGGGTAATTTTTTTACCCATTTATAATAATGGATACTGTGGATGCTCACATAAGGTAACCTTTAAATAGTGAAAGTGAGAGATGATGGTATGCTTTACTCTCATGTGTGAGAATCAGCACAGCAGGGGTGGTCGAGCGGTCAAAGGCGCTAGGTTGAGGGCCTAGTGGGTGAGTCCCTTCGCGGGTTCGAATCCCGTCCCCTGCACTTGTTTTAGATTGTATTAATTAATTAAAACTATTTTAAATTTATTTCAGGGTTTTGAACGTTTATGGTAACCTTTAATGTTTTCCCTGATCTAAGATCCTCTACCAGATCTGGGTTTAAATCAACAGCTGCCTTATCTGCACGTATCATGAGGGTTCGGCTGCAAATGTAATCGCTCTTGCGGCACACCATGTCGGTGGGATGATCCAGAGTCAGTCCAGGATGACCATACCCGATAATCATGTCAGAAGCGTTTTCTGTTTCCAAAATTACTTGGACTTGGCTTTTCTCATGCTGAATTGCCCTCTTCATTTGCTGGGGCAAATCATTCAAGGACACTTTAGATGATACTCCTACTATACAATCAGCTGCCAGTCCAATATCCTTATCTCGAGTTACTTCGAATGTGCTGTGATGTTTGCTGGTAATATTGTGATGTCCATGGGCCTTGAAGGTATATTTCATTAATTAATCACCCATTAATTAGTTAAGTTCTAGCTATTTAATATCTAATATGAACAATAATTCAAATTGAGGTAATGGATTAATAATATTTAAGAAATCATTTGGATTTTCAAGTTAGTTAGATAAACACACTAGTTTCAAAATCATCCCTCAGTATTGGGTAATAAGGAGGATAAACAATTTTTTAAAGATAAAATTCTTGATGAGCTAAATCTGGTTCTAAAAACAGACCCGGGCCTAGTTGTTTTGTCAGGATGCGCACATCAAGGTGTGATTAACATTCTCTATTTTATTAGGAGTACTTCCAAGATAAGGAATACTTCCAAGATGAAATATGTGGTTTATTGAGGATCAAACCTAGTTCAAGTCACCTGCCAGATTATAGAAAAAACATGAATGGCTTTAGAAAACCAGGTCTTAAAAATGGTAGCATTAGGGCACTGCACGGGGTTTAAGGATATTTAAAATGTTTTATAGTGGTTTCAAGATAAATTCATTTCCATGCAGCTGGTTTGAAATCATAGTTGAACTGGGAAATTTAATGGCATTAAAGATTAGATGTGAAATGATCAGAGGATAATAATTCATATGACTCACAAAACAATTCGGAAGGGCACATACTGTATTTTCATTCAATTAAAAAAGGGTCAGGTTATTCAGATTGGGAAACTAGGTAAAATAAATTTTCATAAAGGTTATTATGTTTATGTGGGTTCTGCTATGAACTCCTTGGATGGCAGGATACAGAGACATTTAGGAAATAGTAAAAAACTCCACTGGCATATTGACTACCTCTTGGAAAACCCTCAGTCAGAGATAATGGGAGTATACTTGTCAGATGATGGTGTAAAACATGAATGTGAAATTGCCACCCAAATTGCCCTTCAAGGGGTAGAAATTCCCAATTTTGGCTCTTCGGATTGTAAATGCAAATCCCATCTAATTTACTTTGCCTCAGCTTTTGAAGCTGATTTTTCATGTAGAAGTGCATTTGAAAAGTTAGGATTACAATTAGGTAAATTTAGGGCTTAATTTGATAAGTTTATGACTTCTCCTTAAGAATAAAAAAATCTAAATGATTATAGAAAATCATTTCACTGGAAATCCCTGAAAAATTCTTCAAATTCATCTACATCCATGGGCTCGGGTACCACAAACTTCTGGTTATCATAGATTGTTTTGGAAAGTTCACGGTATTTTTGGGCCTGTGCTGAGTCTGGGTACTTCTCCACTACTGTTTTAGCATCAATCTCACTTTTCTGAACCAGTTCACTCCGCGGGATAATTCCAATAACTTGACTTCCGATTCTACGGGCGAATTCTTCCACAATCTCCACTTCTTTGTTAATTCCTCTGCAGTTGCATATTATCCCTCCCAGATTGCTTTTAAGCTTTTTAATACCTTTGGAGATGTTATTAGCAGCATATAATGCCATGTACTCTCCAGAAGTCACAATGTATACCTCATCAGCATAGTCTTCCCTCAAAGGGACTGCGAATCCTCCGCAAACAACGTCTCCTAGCACATCGTAGATGATAACTTCTCCTTCATCAGAAAAGACTTCCAAGTTTTCCAGGAGTTTCATGGCTACAATCACTCCTCTTCCTGCGCAGCCAACTCCAGGTTCGGGCCCTCCACTTTCCACACAGCTCACACCACCAAATCCTTTAAAGAGAACATCCTCCTGGTTGGCATCCCTTTTTTCTTTTAGGATGTCCAGTATGGTGGGTATTCTCATTCCCACCAGAGTTCTTGTGGTGTCTGCTTTAGGGTCGCAGCCTATAACCAGCACTTTTTTATTTTCTGAGTAAGCTGCGGCCAGGTTGGAGACAATGGTGGATTTGCCAATACCTCCCTTCCCGTAAATGGCAATGTTTTTGTTTTTACTCATCCCCTCACCATGGCTCCAATAATGTCTCCTCTGGTGATGATTCCCACCATTTTTCCTTGGGAATCCACTACAGGTAACCTTTTAACATCATGAGTGTCCATTAATTTGGCTGCATCCGAGATATCTGCATCCGGGCTGATGGTGACTACCTTTTTAGTCATTATTTCTCCAATAAGGATGCTGGCAGCTTTGTTCATGTCTTCGGTTATTTCGTCCATTTCATATTTCATGCGCAAGGGTAGTTCAATTAGATCCAGAGGTGCAGGTAGGATCAGGTTCATATGGGGGGAGTGAACTTCTATGAGTCGCATGATATCGCCTTCACTGATGATTCCTACCAGATGGCCTTCATTATTTACTACTGGTGCGCCACTGATCTTGTTTTCACGCAGTCTTCCAGCCACATCAATGATGCGATCATCCACCTTGAATGTGATTACCTCTTTTTCCATGGCATCCTCAATTTTCATTACATCAACTCCTTATCCATAAAAATATTCTTAAATGATATTTTTTTTATCATTTTTATCTAAATCTCATATTATCTTAAATTAATCCTTCGTTTATCTCCAATAGATACAGATATAATTTCTTCATCATTGTTAATGCTATTGATCCTACTCCTATAATTGTTTTTTATAAAAAGTGTTCATATTTAAAGGGAAATTTCTTCCAATATCATTTACTGGAGATATTTTTCAATATTTATGATTCAAAATAACTTTTCATAGAGAATTGTTTCATATCTGTCATGGTATTATAAGATTGAAAAAGAAGATTATAAGGGATTTAGACCACTCAAAGATTCATTAATTAACTTATTCTTTTGGAATAGAACATGATTTTAGAACTCTCTCTAGGTCCGCAATAACTTGACTATTATATCGGCATAAATGAAAGTGAATTTAATTAAATTATAGGCTAAATAAAGAGAAATAACTACAAAGACTGGAAATGAAAATAAATTCAATCTCTAAAAAACTAAAGAATTAGTTCAGTCCTTTACATGTAATTTTTGCTAGTGAATGCCTTTGAGAACACTGTATGAACTGTCCATGCCTAATCTCAGTGTTGCCGGGGCCGAGGTAACATGTCTGAGTACTTTTTTTAGTAAATATATTCTTTATTATTTACATTTGAAGTTTTAATTTCGTTTATAACGCCGATAGACCAGATCTCCAGGCCTAACTTTTTGATCAAATAGAATCCCCACATTTTCCCCTTTCTCTCCTTTTTGAACATTTTCACCCCTGATTTGCATAGATTCAACCTCTCCAATCACAGAACCAGTGGTAGGACCCTGCACTATAATATTATCCCCAACTTGCAATGGGTTCCACAAGCGTATCTCAGCAGCCTTCACTTTAGAATAATAATTTACCACTTCACCAATATCCTGTTTGCTGTGGGTAGCCTGGTTATAGCAACTGGTCTTTTGGGGTGTTTGGAAATAGAATCCAGTGTCAAAACCACGATGATAAACCTTACGGAGTTCATCCATCCAGTGGTCCTGAAATTCCCATGAACCACGATGGTAAGAATCAATGGCCTTTCTGTAAACTTTAGTAACGGTGGCAACATAATCTGCAGGTCTAGCCCTTCCTTCAATCTTAAAAGAGGCAATTCCCGCTTCAATAAGTTCGGGGATGTGTTCAATCATACACAGATCTTTAGGACTTAAGATATGACCTTTAAATCCATCATCATATCCTTTTAGAATACTATCCCCTTTTAGAGTTAACATATCTTCAGATTTTTCCTCACAAACCAGTTTCCACTCTTTTCTACAGGGTTGTAGGCATTCACCACAGTTAGCATTCTTATGGTAAAGGTAAGAACTTAAAAAACATCTCCCGGAGATGGCCAGACACATGGCTCCATGCACAAAGACCTCCACTTCCAGGGGACTATCACTGATTATTTCTTTAATCTCCTCCAGGGATAACTCCCGCGATAGGATCACCCTTTTAGCACCTAAGTCCGCCAGAAGTTTCAGAGATTCTGAATTGGATATGTTGGCCTGAACACTGATATGAACATCAATACCTTCATCATGGGCTATTTTAAGAACTCCCAGGTCAGATGCAATTATGGCATCTGCTCCTGAACTTTTTATTTCAGGTAAAATTGTTTCAAGGTGTTCAATATCTCTGTTTCTCATTACTGTGTTGGTACAGACATAAAGACGAGAACCATGTTCATGGCAACGATTTGCAGCCTGTTTAAGGTTGGTTAATGTGAAATTGGCACTGTGGGCGCGCATATTATAGCCCTGCACACCAACATACACAGCATCTGCTCCATTTTGCAGTGCTGATTCCAGGGCAGTGAAGTCCCGTGCAGGAGATAGTAATTCAACCATAAAACCACAGAAAGAATTTTTCCACTAATATGGAATTTATTTTAGAAGTAAATATAAGATTTAATTAATGTTTTAATTATTTTTTCAAACTTTTATTTTTTATCGCAATCTCTTATAAAAATTAGCAGCGGCAGGACTCATATTCTTCAATATCAGCAGGTAATTCCGTCGGATATTCGCCAGTCAGACATCCCAAGCACAATTCATCCTTTTCAATGCCAATACATTCTACTAGGGACTCTATACTTAAGTAACCTAGTGAATCAACCCCCAAGGTTTCTTTTATCTTTTCTACTTCTTTGTCTGATGCTATGAGTTCCTTTCGGGTGGCCATGGCAATTCCGTAGTAACAGGGAGAAATAATGGGAGGTGATCCAATGCGCAGATGAATCTCCTTTACACCAGCCTCACGGAGTACGGTAACCAGGGCTTTAGAAGTTGTACCCCTTACTATGCTGTCATCCACAAGAACAATGCTTTTACCCTCAAGTTCAGACTTTATGGGGTTCATCTTCAGTTTCACTGATGTTTCACGTTCTTCCTGAGTGGGCATGATAAAAGTTCGGCCTATGTAACGGTTTTTAATTAATCCTTCACCATAAGGGATTCCTGAGGCACGTGAATACCCAATGGCTGCGGTAATTGCTGAGTCAGGTACTGGCATAACCACATCAGCTTCCACAGGATGTTCCCTGCACAGGGCTTTTCCAATGTTTTTTCTCACATTGTAAACAATCCTTCCATCCAGTATACTGTCGGGACGGGCAAAATAAACGTATTCAAACATGCAATGGGCTCGGGGTGTTCCTGGATTTTGAGGTATTTTAAAACTTTTAACTTCATCGTTGATAAGTAATATTTCTCCCGGTTCCACGTCACGCACGTACTCAGCACCCACCACATCGAAAGCAACAGTTTCAGAAGCCACCAGGGTGGTTTCTTTGCTACGTCCCAGTGCCAATGGTTTGATCCCAACAGGATCCCTTACAACCATCAGATCATCATTCACCAGCAACACCAAGGAGTATGAACCAATAAGATTCCTGGAAACTCTTTTAATGGATTCTATCATATCCTGAGTTTTGGAGTATTCCCGGGTTAACAGATGACACACAACTTCCGAATCAGTTGTTGATAAGAATTCTCTTCCTTCGCTTTCCAGTTCTCTTCGAAGTTCCATGGAGTTGATAATATCTCCGTTATGGGCTATAGCTATGGTGCCCATGTCGAATTTACTTATGAATGGTTGAGAATTCTGTATTTGAGATTCACCGGTTGTGGAGTAACGAACATGACCTATGCCAACGTTTCCATCCAATCCCTGGATGTTCCCATTGTTGAACACATCACAAACCAGTCCCATGCCCCTGTAGGTGCGCATCTCCTCACCGTTATGGGCTGATATGCCTGCAGACTCCTGTCCACGATGTTGCAAAGCGTATAGGCCGTAGTATATCTCTCTTGAAATATTATGGGACTTATCTTTAGAATAAGCACCAACAATACCGCATTTATCCTGCAATTGGAATTCTCCCTGATTATTATATTATAGATATAAGATTTAATTATCGGGTGTATTCATACTAAAAAGAGATGGAAAAATTCTTAAAATCACTAACTCTTAAGCAGATTGGAGCTGAATTTCTCATCACCTATTTCTTCTTTAAGATCTTCAATTTTTGAATCGTAAAAAATAAGTACCGTGCGAATAACCTTTAACCAGTCTATTGCATCTTTTTTGGAAGGGGCAGCAATGAAACCTTGCCCCAAAACAATGTTATCTGGTTTAAATTCGGTGGTAATAAAAGTAATATGATCTTCCTCTTCGAGAGGCTCGTTAAATATTTCCTTCCATAATTCGCCAAGATTGAATGTTTCGTACAGATTTTTATTCAGGATAATCCCGTACTGATTTTTAACATCGGCATAGTTTTGTTTAACAACCTTGAACTCTTCCTGGAGGGATTTCTGTTTCAACTCCAATCTCTCGTGGGAAGAAGCCAGTTCCTGATTTTCATTGGCTAATTTTTCATTAAAAGAAGACAGATCATCTATTTCTTTATTTAATTCTTTAATTTTATTTTCAGATTCTTTAAGCCGGTTTTTAAGTTCCTGGAAACGCCCCAAGTTGGCTATGGATGTTAGTCCTGAACGAATAATGGCGTTTTTAATTTCTTTACGGATGAGTGCCGGGTCAATGTACTCCACATCATGGCCGAAGGGGAGTTTCATCCTTTCAATATGACCCACTTCTTTTTTCAGAACTTTCTGGAATTTTTCAGCCAGTTCCCTTCCTGGAGCATCCACATCGGTGGCAATCAAAACAATGTCTGCACCACTAACTGCCTTTTTAGCTATTTCAATATTGGTGGTGGGTATAATGGAGGAGATGGTTATATGGTACTCTGCTCCCAGAGCAATGTTCTGCAGTGCCCGGGAAACATTTTCCACATCGGAAGCTCCTTCCACAATAATGCGCACATCGATGGGATTTCTCATTTCCATTTACTTCAACCTGTAGCCGTTAAGCTTCTTGTTCTGCCAGTTGTAGGTTCGAACCCTTTTGGATCGTCCGAATCCACAGGCAGCGCAGTAGCGCTTCCTGGCATTGTATGAGTTTTTCCCACATCTTCTGCAGCGAATATGGGTTTTTTTATTACGTTTACCAAATGATGGTGTACCTTTCAATTTAATATCCTCCTAATTATCATCACCCGACCATTTAATGGCCGGTAATATGGTTTTATCCGGGTGATATGTATACTATGTTATCCCCACGAATGAGGACCACACCTAATCTTCTTGATGATTCCCCGCTTTCTAATTCTTCAGCGTCATTTAGAACTAAATTCATATGCATATCGAAGCTTTCGAGAACTCCACGGAATTCTCTGCCGCCTTTAAGTTTAATTAACACTTGAGAGTTAAGAGCTCGACCTAAAACATCTAATGGTCGTGATGTATTAACATTCTTCTGTACACTCACTATTATCACCTTTCCTATACCAATCATGTTGGTAAGATTTATATTTAAATGTACCGCCATCAAAAATATAAAAATGAGGATGGAAACAGGATTAAGGTGAGTTGTAAAGTGAAAATCAAAAAGAGATATTATCTCAAGAAGAAGAAGTTAAAAGAGCTGAAAGCTAAATTGGGGCCTTACAGTTCCCTCATACCCTCCAAAGCCCGGGTTGAAATGCTGGAAACAGAACTCCCTGATCTGATACTGGTTGATGGTGAACCATTACTAATGATTTTAGATGGTGAACCATTCCCCACACTCAAAGGAGCCCTGCAAAAACCCATAGAAAGTCATATGGTGGTAGTGGATATGGGTGCAGTGAAATTCATGGCCAGTGGAGCGGATGTAATGTCTCCAGGAATAGTAAACGCCGATCCACAAATTAAAGAGGGGGAAACAGTGATAATAGTTGATGAAAACCACCACAAACCCTTAGCCATGGGGAAAGCCCTGATATCTGGGAAAGAAATGGTTGAAAATGATAAAGGAAAGGCTGTCAAGACACTCCATTATATTGGGGATAAAATTTGGAATTTTGATCTTTAATCCCTAAAGCTTCAACAATCATAATTAATGACATATCAGTAATTATATTTTGTTTATGGGCAATATTAGTAGCAATATTCACGAAAGGTGGTTATAAATGGAAATATGGTACATTTTTGTCGTAGTTCCGATAATAGGGGCTTTAATACATTTATTGGTTAGTAAAAAGCCAAAAACTCTTAACAGAATAACGGAAGTCCTTTTGATATGGTTATTAGGTGTTGGTATTGGAGTGGGATCCCTATTCAGTGGTCTGGCCCAAGTTTTGTCTCCAGAAATGGTTGCACAATCTGTAGGCTGGGCTAACACGCCGTTTTTGCGGGAAGTGGGTTTTGCAAATATATCTTATGGCTTGCTGGGCATTATATCCATTCGTTATCGTAGTTTCTGGGCACCAACCATCATAGCTTACACTGTGTTTATGTGGGGGGCTGCCATAGGTCACATTTATAATATTCAGCAAACAGGAAACATGGCAGCTGGAAACGCAGGATTTGTGCTTTACTTTGACATTGTGATGCCTCTAGTATTCATCATACTTATGGTAGTTCATAAAAAGACTTTGAAAGTGGGAGAAACCTAACAACGAGTCTGATGAAATAAATGAATTATAATAATGCCTAAAAAGAATTATTAATGTTTAGTGGATAATATGGTTGATCTTCGATATTCTTCTGGGAATGTGCTCTCACCAGAGGTTCATAAAGTGGGGGTGATGGCAATAGGTTCTCACTTAGAGAACCATGGTCCAGCACTACCCATTGACACGGATTCTAAAATAGCCTCATATTTAGCTTTAGAATCATCATTTCGCACCGGTGCTAAGTTTTTAGGCATATTATATGCTGCAACTGAATACCATTATGTTAAACACGGAGTTCACCTTCCCCCTGAGGATCTGGTTAAAAAAGAACTCATCCCCACATTAAAAAGTGCCAGAGATAACCTGGATCTGCACGCAGTGGTTCTGGTAAATGGTCACGGGGGTAACTTACCTATTAAAGACTATATTGATGAAATGGAAAACCATTTGGGCTTAAAAATTGTCTTAAATAATAAAATCGTGGAAATTGAAGGACCACACGCCGGCACTGGAGAACTTTCCATGGGTGCAGTTCTGGGAATAGTGGATGAAGCCCGTCTTGATGAACATTGCAATTTTGAGGATTACCCTGAAGTGGGAATGGTTGGTCTATATGAGGCTCGAAAGGCGAATAGGGGTATAAATGAAGCTGCCCGAACCATAAAAAAAGAGGGAGTTTGCATTGATCCTGATAAAGGTAAAAAACTCCTGGAAACTGCTGTTGAAGCTATTGTTGGTGATATTAAATATTTATCAGGGGATCTAACTCATTAATCTAATCCCTTAATGATTTTAATCCTCTGAAACTTCTTATGATTCAATCTTTTTTAATCTTTTTTTTTTAAAATCCAGTTTTAGCACTCAAACCCTTACACATATTAACCCCTAAAGACAACTCTATGGACAAGTGAATCTAAAAGAGGTGTGATAAATGTTTTGTCCAGAGTGTGGAACTGAGGTTGGAGATGGAAAATTCTGTCCTAATTGTGGTGCAGCCATTGAAAGTGTGGAAAAGGAGCCTGAGACTACCCAAAATCCGGAATTCGAGCCAGCAGTGACTACTGCTCCAGTTCAACTTACTAAGAAATACAGTATTGATGAATTTGTGGCTAAAACCCAAGAGAAAACTGGTACAGGTGAAATTTTCGAATTGGAAAATGATTACCTGTTAAACATAAATGTTAATGGCAGAGTCTGGTCTAAAAGAGGGGCAATGGTTGCTTATAGTGGTGATTTAAAGTTCAAAAAAGAGGGAACTTTTGAACACGGACTGGACAAATTTGTTAAAAAAGCAGTTACCGGGGAATCATCCACTCTAATGAAAATGGAAGGCCGTGGGAAAGCTTATCTGGCTGATTATGGTAAGAAAGTTGTGGTTTTGAACCTTCAAAATGAAAGAATATATGTAAAGGGGAATGATTTACTGGCTTTCGAAGACCAGATTGACTGGGATATAACCATGATGAGCACTGGCGTGGGTCTTTCCAGTGGAGCAGGATTATTTAATGTAAAATTAGAAGGAACTGGGATGGTGGCAATAACCACTTATTTCACACCAATAACACTGGTGGTAACACCAGATGAACCGGTGTTCACTGATCCTCAGGCAACAGTGGCCTGGTCTGGTGGATTAAACCCTTCTGTTAAAACTGATATAGGTTTTAAAACTTTATTAGGGAAAACTAGTGGTGAAGAATTCCAGTTAAAGTTCCAGGGCAATGGATTTGTAATTGTTCAGCCTTATGAAGAGGGTATGCAATACTAATTCCTCTTCACTTTTTTCAGGTAACAACATTTTTTTTTATTCATTCTATCCATCCATATTTTTAATCTTAAGCTAATTTCTTATTTAACGAGCCACAAAAGTCTTTAATTCAATTAAATAAGATTTAAAGGTTGATTAGGTTTTTATGTTTCTTTTCTACTGTTAATATTTGAAATTACAATTATTTTACATTTTTATGGTGAGAAAAGAAAGTATAAAGTTGTTTAGGGTGGTTTGATCATTGCAGTTTTTGAGCCTCATATTCTTATTTAAAACAAATTAATTACTTTGGTTTTTTAAGGGACATCCTTGAAAATAACTTTCACGGATAATCTTATCTTTTTTACAACTTTGGAAATAAATAAATAAATTTAATTACAATATTTTAATGGGTGGTGAATTAGTTGAAAAAAGTCGTAAAAAAGAAGGGTAATGTGGAATCTTTCAATCCTAATAAAATTAAAGGCTCCCTCCAGAAGGCAACTATTGATGCAGGTTACACTTTAGAAGAAAAACAAGACATTATCAGCGCAGTATTAGCCAATATAAATAAAAAAATAGACGAAGAAAAAGAGATCAAGAGTGAAACAATAAAGATGTGTCTTTTAACAGAACTGGATAAATGTGAGCCTTACATTGCAAAATCCTGGCGAAGATTTGATGATAAATACAAATCCAGGTAATTAAAAATCGAAGCAATTTTATACTATTTTTAAAGGAGACAAAATAATGGGGAGTTCTGATTATTATCCCATCATTTTCAAGAGAAAGTCTATTCGTAACTATGAATTAACTCCTCTGGATGAAGGCACTCTAAAAAACATCAAAAAAGAGATAAATTCTTTAAAATCCTTATTTAAGGATGTAAAAACTGATTTTAAGATCATTTCCCATGAGGATGTTAATCAACGGATGATGAAGAAAGCACCACACTACATTGCCGCTTTTTCAGAATCTTCTGAAGGGTATAAAACCAACATAGGATTCATGCTACAACAGATGGATCTCTATTTTTCTGCCCATGATCTGGGCAGTTGCTGGCAGGGAATCCCCAAACCAACTAAAGATGTTTTTAAAAGTTCAAAACTTGAATTCGTGATTTTAATGGCCTTTGGCCAGGCGAAAGTTCCACTGCACCGGAGGAGCATCCTGGAATTCAAGCGAAAACCTTTACAAAAAATATGCAATGTAAGTGGGAATGAAATTGATGAGTTGCTGGAGGCAGCTCGCCTGGCACCTTCTGCTACCAATAGTCAGCCCTGGTACTTCACCGGTGATAAAAACATTATCCATGCCTATTCACTAAAACCCAATATCATCAGGGCAATTATGCTTAAGAAGTATATTCCAATTGATATGGGTATTGCACTTTACCATTTAAAAGTGGCTGCAGAGCATTTCAGTAAAAGTGTTGAATTCATTTTTGATGAACATGCCCAGCAAAACTCTCCCCAGGGATATGAATATGTCATCAGCATCCGATTAAGTTAAATAACCACATTAGATTCACATTCCAAGGAGTATACTTTCCAAGTAGCACATTTAACTCCCTTTCGATTCATTATTTATATAAAAGAATCTAATCCCAGCCATATCTTCTTACTAAAAATCCCAGAAACTTTTAACTTCCTCAGACAGGCTTATTCCCTGCCTGTAACCCGCCTCTGCAGAGGCACTGGCTAAAGTTACATCCCAGGGGTTGGTTCCTTTAATGCGCAATGACTCTTCATCAGGCGTGATGATCATCACTTTGCATCCTGATTGTTCTAGTTCCTTAAGTTCTTCTTGGAAGCTCTTCCGGTGCATGGTAGGGCCCATGGGGGGATGAATTATGCTGGGTTCAGCTACTAATATTAGAACCCCATCATAACCTTTTCCTAAATCCGCATTGGTCCCGGCTATCCCTCCATCAATATAACGTTTACCATTTATTGTAATTGGTGGAAACATTCCTGGAACAGCTGAACTAGCTGCCACAGCAATTAGCAGTGGTATATTTGAATTAGAGTCAAAGGTTACCCATTCACCATTTTCTGCATTTACGGTATTGATTATCAGATTCCTCTTCCTATCCCACTCCTGGCTGGGGAGATATTCTGCAATTAACTCCAAATACTCTCCCTCACTCATGGTACTGGCTGCCAGAGCTGCTTCTCCAATACGAATCCTGGCAGTTTTTGAATCAGGAGAACTCATGATTACTGCTGCCATCATTTTACGGAATTCTTGCCCTTTGATGATGACTTCATTTTTCATGGTTTCCTTAATGAACTTCAGCTGCTGATGATAGAGATATTCCATTTTCTTACCACTGCAAATCTGAGCACCCACTATTGAGCCGGCTGATGTGCTTGCAATTAGATTGGCGTTAATTACATCCACTCCACCTTCTTCAAATCCAAAAAGGACACCTAACTCCCAGGCAATTCCTGTAATTCCTGTTCCACTCAATATCAGTGCATTTGATAGGTTTCCATCCATTTTAATCATACACCTCCTTGAACTCGAATATTATTCATGAAAACTATTTGGAGATTAATTGGAGTGGCGGGCTATTAAAGCAATAACTCGCATCATAAGTTGGGGATCCATGGTCCTTTTGGTGTTGATTATAAACTCGGAAACTTCCTCTGGTGGCATTAAATTGTATTTCTCAGGTGCTTCCTCAACCGTGAACTGTCTGGAAGGGAATGATACAATGGGGGTGATTAACCTATAATCCACATCAACATTGTGTGTGTTTAAAAACCTTTTTAAATCAACCACATTCATTTTAACGGTTTTAGCAGGATTAAATGCAGATTTAGTTCTTTTGTTTCCCTGCAATCTCCACCATTCATCCTTTAGAATGACGAAGTTTCCCTTATTGCTTCCATGATGGATTATAAAGATACCATTGGATCCAATGACCATGTGACCAATTAAACTTCTCGTTTTGGGAATCCTGATATTTTGGAATATTGTATAACTACCAGGGAGATTCTTCAAGTTTTCCCTGATATGACTGGTTTTGGATCTTTTCTTGGTGTTACTCATACTAATATTGAAAAAGAGGAATAAGAAAGCTCCCAAAATCATCGTAATTATGGAAATCATATAAATCCAAATAGTTTGAACAAATAAACCAATAAAATTATCAGGATTATTTATTACAGTTCCAAATAATAAGAAAGGATAAAAAAAAGCTAAAATAAGCAATAATAATCCTATAAACATTAGAATAAGGCCCAATTTAGATATTTGCTTCTCATTATGGTATTTTAAATTGTAATAGTCCATTTTAGTTTTGTTTTTGGATTTTTCATCCAAATCATCAGCGAATTCCCTTGAATTAATCCCTTCAGGAGGAGGAATGGAAGTTTTTTTATCTTTAGATTCATTTAAATTCTCAGAAGTATTGTGTGGATGGCTTTGTTCTTTGATTTTCTCAGTGTAGATTAAACTACCTCCACAAGAGCAATGCGCAAATTCATCTAAGGTTTCTCCTTCACTAAGTTCGTAATAGCCTCCACATTTTTGACAGAACAAATATCCCATGGAATGCAACCCCTCAGTAATCATGTTTCAATTTTATTTTTGAGGCTCATTAATCATTAAATTAACTATTAATAAATAAAATTGAAATATTAAGTGATTGATTGGCTATAATCTGATTCCAGTTTGACATATCTCTGATTTCCTCTGAATTTCCAAAAATTTCAATAGATGCTGAGATATTACTGGACAAGTCAATCAGCTAGTTCTCTGAATTTAGAAGCAATTTCAGCAAAAGAATGTGCAATGTAATGTACCTGTTCCTGGCTGAAACCATAAACACTGCACTTGAACCACTGGGTCTGACCCCTTTTGATACCTACAATATTCCTTTTTTTGAGTTCTTCATAAAGATAAAAACCTTTCCGTGGATGTTTTTGAGCGATGCGATGGAAAAATGGAGTTTCAAACCGTACTAAGTCATGTTCTTTTGGTCGTACTCCCACTTGTTTCACTCCACTGATTTTTTCCATTTCAGAAACAAAATAACGAGTTTTCTCTACTTCAACATCCCATTTATTCACCCGATCTATTAAATGGGGGAGTGATGCCATTAAAGTTGCAATGGGAGCTCCTCTACTGGTGCATCCCAGCATTTCCAATTCTTTAACCTGATGTCGCATAGACCTTTTAAGAACCTGTTCTACCCATTCTTCCTGCACTCCCAGAACACCAATGGGGCCGGAGGCAGCCATGCTTTTATGCCCACTTCCCACCACGAAATCCACATTCCACTTCTTAGCATCTATAGGCATTCGTCCCATGGAGTAAGCACAATTTAAAAGGAAGGGTATACCTGCATCATGAGCAATTTTTCCAATGGCCCTGGCGTCAGTTAGGTTGCCGTAATTACCATCCACATGGGTTAAAAGAACCAGACTAACCTCTTCTCCCCGGTCATAAAGGCTGTCTAGAACTTCCTGATAAGCCACTGGTTCAATGCGATATTCGGGTTCTTCGCTACTGGGAACCTCCACAATGTTGAGTTTGTTTCTTTCTGCTGCCAGGTGACTGGTGTAGTGGGCATTACCATCCATTACTACCGTATCTCCCGGACGACAAATTGCATGCATTACTGCAAATTTACCTTCCCTTGCACCGTGCACTGTCCTTGCATAATCGGTATTGATGAAACTGGCCAGATCCTCCAGAAAACCGTGGATGGATGGTTTGGACACTTCATCCAGACGACCAGCACAGTAATCGCAGATGCTGTATCCATCTGAGAATTCATAAAGTGCCTTCCGGGATTCCGGAGGAAGCACACCACCCCTCTGGAGGGGGTTGAGGTTTAAGTTATCTCTTTCAGTGTTTCTGTTGAGGGAGTAATCCTGGCATTGCATATCTTGTCACCGAAATATTGATATTAAACATTTAAACTTTATCTCACATTATTTCTAGATTTCAAGTTATTTTTTTATTTACTGAATTCAATGGAAAACCAAGTTAAATTGCCACGTATAAACAGAATATGGTAGGTATAATCTCTTTATTCTCTAATTTATTTCTCTAATCTCCGAGAAATTGGGGGGGGGGACATTTGTTCCATCTCTCAAGGTTGGATGTGAGATTTTAAATTTTTATTTTTTCCCATTTTTTCACATGGACATGATAAATGATAATGGATAGTTTATGATGAAATTATATTATACAGAAATTTCTGAAATTTTTTATGGCTATCAATTAGCTTAAATTTAGTTGACTGGATAAAGTTGAATTATTATTCTGTTTCTAATAGTTAGGGTTTTTATTGATGGTCTATCAAGTATAAACAGAGTATTCATTAATAAATAATTCTCAGAAGAGTTCTACAATAATTTCTGAGGTTTATATTAGATCGCAGGAAAAAAGGATAAAAAAATGAGAAATTTATCCGATTATTCCCATATTCTTATTGGTTTTTTCAATGGATTTAGATGGTTCTTCCTCCATTTCTAACATGGCACGTATGCAATCCACATTCTCGGGTACAACATCTGATTCTTGGTGTATGGCTTGCATGTAAAAGAGTTCACCATCTTTAATGTTTAAAGACTCTTTCCACACAGCTATTTCAAATAGGTCGCTTCTGGATCTACCCAAATCTCGTGCACATTCCATAACCGTTGCTGTGGAGTCTAAACCTTTCTCTGCTTCCACCAGCAGAACACGAGGGGTTGCTTCCAGAGCTTCAATCACATCATCCACTGCTGGTGGGTTTTCCAGTTCCACCATAAGGTTGTGCTGGTGCATGATGGTGGTGGGTACCAGTAAGGCCATGGTAGTAATATCCAGGTCATACATAACAGTTTGCACATCAGGGCCGTGGTGAGATGGCACAGTTGGGGGGTTGGGAACTATAGCGTTGATAGGTCCTGATTTAATCTGCCCGGGGTCTGCTCCACGACGAACCATCACGGCTCGAACCTTTTTTATACCGCAGAGGTCGTCGATTGGTTTTAAAGTTCTGCAGAGTCCGGTGGTGTTACAGCTGACCACCCGAACGAAATCTGCTCCCCAGTTATCCTTATAATTGGTAAATGAATTAAATGATTTTCCTATTTGCTCGTGTTTTTCTCCACCCTGGAATATGCCTTTCACACCTTTTTCAGCATAGATTTCTTTATTTTTAGCACCTATTCCTCCGGGGGTGCAGTCTACCATTACATCTATTTTATTGTAGAGATCATCAATGGTACCTGTAACTTTTATTCCTGCTTCTTCAAAGAGTCCTTCCCTCTCCGGTGCACTTATATAGAGTGGGAATCCTTTATCCACAGCCATTTGAGCTTCAAAGTCAGGTGTTCTCTTAGTCACTCCAACAATCTGCATATCATCCTGACATGCAACAGCATCTGCCACTCTTTTACCAATAGTACCGTATCCATTTATCCCGACGTTCTTCATATATAAAATCCCCGTTATAGTATTATATAAAGTATCTATCTTTTTTAGAACATAATAAATTTTATGTTTCAATTTTAAAAAAGGATAGCATCTTTTAATCAGTTTTATTATTATAAAAACTAGTCCATCACCATTTCCAATGAAGGGGTTATAAATTGGAGATAAATAAGGATCTTTGAAACTAGGAAAACTTTAAAATAAAGTAGGGCATTGGAAAGTTTTGATAATCAATGAAAAAAATAAAATATGGATTGAAAAAAGAATAAAAATCTTTTTTAAAAATGAAAAAAAAAGTTTTTTCAGCCTTTTAAATCTAAAGGCTGTTATTTACGTATTTATTCCAGTGCTTCAAGTTTTTCAGGTAGGTAGGTGTCAACCACGTACTCTAGCCCGTATTTGGAGAAAGACTGCTGTTCTGCTTTTTTCCCGATCTTGAGCATCTTCTTAATCTCCACCTGCCAGTTTTCATCTTTGTAGCGGGGGTCCTTGGAGAGTTCTTTAAGCCTTAAAACATCGATATCTTTAAGGGGGTCGGTGGGAAGATCGTAGTTGATGATATCCGAGGCAGTAACACCCAGGAACTTGGCATCAGGTGTTGCCAGCTGGTGGTTCACGTGGGCCAGTTTGGCACTTCCACTGATGATAACCATGGCAATGTGAAATCCCCAGGGGTCTCCGTCATTACAAATATAAACCGGCAGATTGAGTTCCTCATTAACCCTTTTCAGGAAACGTCTGGTGGCACGCGCAGCCTGACCCTTCAAACCAACAATAAGGGAGTCAAATTTTTTGTAAGCATTTTCTTGAACCATCCTGTGGAACATACCCATGGTTTCCACTGCAATAACCCTCTGCACATCATGGTCCACGAATTCCACTTCGTCAATGGTGGGAGATATGGTGTAACCAGATTTACCGGCTCTAAGAGCGTTTATTTCCACATCATCATCCTTCAGTGTGATGTTTCCATAAACTGATGCTCCGTCTTCTTCAGGCATCAGACCCAAGTCTTCACGGGTCATTCCCAGGGTAACTTCCAAGTCCTCTCCAACGATGTTGGATTCCTGCTGGTCTCCAAAATCCACATCCCAACCTTCTGAGACGTAGTACATCTCCCTTAAAGTGGCTGTTTTGTTACGACGAACCAAATCCTTACAGAAGTTGGCCACATAAACCATCTGGGCCAGTTTACTTATTTGTTTAACATTACCCAGAGATCGTTTCCCGTAACGATCTCCCAACACGTAATAACGCTTTTCATCATCGTAGACTATGTTAGATGTTCCACGGGAAGGAACTTTAATTGCTGGGACATTGTTATTTTTAACATCTTCTAAGATCATCTCTCCCAGGCTTTTAAGTTTGTTAACGGCAATTTCTTTCTTATTCATCTTGAACCACGCCTTCGTATTTGGATCTGCGGGTGACTTTAGCTAGTACGGCATCATATTCAGGAACATCCTTCTCTGCAAGCACAGCTGCCTCACGTATTATAACTGGAACCAGGCTTTCAAACACCTTGGAACGCATAGCTTCTTCCTTGGCAGCTTTTTTAGCGCGCAAGTATTTCTGCATGCTACGAGCAATCTTCATGGTGGCCTGTCTCACCTCATGGAGAATATCAGGCTCAGGAGCCACGCTCTGTTTACCAGTGGAAAGGTAGGGTACGTTGGTGGAGACAATATTCACGAACACAGTAATGGGAGCGTTATCAAGGTCTCTTATCCCGTAACGTTTCCAGTCCACACTTTTGAGGGCTTCGGTTATGGCACAGCTGCCCTGGTCAAAGGCCAGGGGCACACGATTGGCAAAACGCATAATCTCTGCTTTTCTCTGTTCACCAACCATTCTTCCGGAATCCCCCCCATAGGCAATACCTGCTTCGATTATGAATGAAACTCCTCCACGGAATGTTTTAGGCTTCCGAGTTGTAGTGGCTACGAATTCAGGATTCAAAATTTCCCTGATTCCTTTTTCTATCTGCTCCTTTCCTATGGGTATAAGTCCAGAGGTGGGTGGTGCCATGAAGTCCATTTTGGCGAAAGTTTCCACGATCTTTTCTGCTTCTTCCCATTTCATGTCCTTGGGACGTTTGTTAAGGTCAATACCTGTGATTTCTTCGATCTCGTTAACCCTTTTAGTGGACATTCTGGAAAGGTTACTGGTCAGCAGACTGCGGAAGCGGCGTTTATCGGTGTGTTTGGCCATGAATATTAGATCATCCGCTGTAACTCCTTTGGGATGGGGAAGTACTTCCTTTGGCAGGGGAGGGATTAATTCAGTAGCCCTTTTAAAAATATATTTGTGTCCTGTGGGGTCTCGGAAGGTGATCTTAGCATGAGGGTTGGCGATCATGGTTCTTCGAATGTATTCATAGGCTCCCTGTTCTGAGAGGGAATAAGAAACATCCTTAAAGTGTAATTCAATGGACACCCCGGTGTTTTGAACTTCAACATCCTTCCGCTCCAGAACCAATCCTTTATTTTTCTTTACATCCATCTTAAAGGTCATTTCAACGCCTTTAAGAGTGTCTCCATCCTTGTAACCTGAAATAACTTTTGCAGGTTTCCCGGTGGTCATCTGTGATAATAAAACACATCCACTGCAACCTAATCCCTGCTGTCCACGTGATTGAATGTTCCTGAACTTGGAACCAGCAAACATGGTACTGTAAACCTTGGTTATAAAAGGTTCAGGGATTCCAGGTCCATTATCAGTGTGTCTGAGTATGTAATGATCTTTATCTAAACGTTTGAGGTCTATTTTTATTTCCGGAAGTATCCCTGCTTCTTCCGCAGCATCCAGACTGTTGGTGATCAGTTCGTGGAATACCATGGTTAAAGACCGGATTTTCCCGGAAAAGCCCAGCATCTGTTTGTTTCTTCTGAAAAATTCAGATGCGGTGAGTTCTTTAAATTCCTCAAAAAGTTCAGCTGCTTCTCGCTCCAAACTATGCCTCCTTAAAGATTCTGAATATTAGGTTCTGTAATGATTTTTATGTAGGGGGTGAATTATATTGGTGGCCCCATTTTGATTTCTCTGAGTTTCATTTCCTGTTTTTTACGCTCCAGAAAGGCGTAAACTGTTTTATGCCGGGCACCATCTAAGATCATCTCTACTGCTTCTTTGGCGATCTGTAAATGTTCCATGTCACCAATGATGGAAACTGTTTTTCCATAAATTGAAACATAAGTTCCGGTCATTTCAGTGATAATATCCCTGGTTTTACCATCTTTACCAATAATACGTCCTTTTTGCCTTAAAATAGCCTTTTTTGACTTACCCACATAATCGGGAAGGTTGATAATCTCAAGCATTACCTCATCATCAGTAAGTTTAAGTGCTATTTCTGGGTTGAATCCCCTGCCTATGGCTTTAACCATGTAACGGGCTTTCCAAACAGATAAAGGGTCTTTAGATTCTTCTTGTGGCGCTATAGCAATGCTTCCCGCTTCGCTGTCCACGTCTATACTGGTTTGGGTGGTTTTTTCAATGGTTTCCTTGGTTTTTCCATGCGGTCCAATAAGTACCCCCACTCTTTCCTTGGGGATCTTAAGATACTCTGTGTTTGGCAAAATGTTCACCTCTACTCCTTGAAAAGATATTACATTATCCTTTAACATATACTTTTCTATCCTCATAAATCCATAATTTTTCTTTTAATCTTATCATGGGATATTTCAATACCCATTTTTTTGAAATCTTTAATCAAGTTGTCAATATCCCGGTTTAAAAGCCCCACTGCCAGGGGATGATCAACCACCAGGCCCTGTGACAGATCAATTATAACCGGTTCTCCATCTTCCATTAGGATGTTAAAACCAGATAAATCTCCATGAACAATTTCTGCATCTTTATATAGCTTTTTAATGTAATCAATTATTTTACAAGCCACGTATTTGGGATTGGAAATTTCACTCTGGCGCAGAAGTTGTGCTGGATTGCCATATTCATCTCCTATGAATTCCATGACCAGCACATTATTTTTAGCTATGATTGGTTTAGGAACTCGCACTCCTGCATTGTATGCTCGGTTAAGGTTTTTAAATTCCTTCAAAACCCAATTATTTATCAGCTGACGCTTACTATTACTTCTGACATTGAATCTGGGATCTCCCTGGATGTAAAATTGCATTTTTTTAAAATCTGAAGTGGTGACCCGGTATATTTTGACAGCCACAATATTTCCATCCTCATCAGCACCTTTAAAAACATTAGCCTCTTTACCAGTGCTGATAGCTCCGTTTAAAAGATGAATATAACCCTGATTAGCAAGTTTGTACAGGGTTTTCAGGGTAATTCTGTCAAAAACCTCACTACCCACTCTCTTATCTTCAACACTTTTCAGACGTTTCACTTCCCGCATTTTCTGCAGGCTAATATCTGACTTGGTTACAGGGGATTCCATTTCCAGCACATCAATTAAATCTCACATAACGATTTTTCGCATTTTCTAATGGTTAATTAAGTAATTTTTGATTAATTAATTATATAAATTATATAAATCTAATTTGTCCATAAATCAATCCTGAAAAATTAAAATAATGGAAAAATTAGTATTATTTTAAATAAAATCTTACACTAGTCATACACTGGTCATATATATTGTAATTATATGAACTTTTCAGGATTTAATAATTCCGGAAGATTTTATAATTTCCAAAATAATCATCCATAATTTAATAAACATAGTTTAATAAAATATTATTTAATATTATTAAATTATATTCATTGTTATTTTATTTCAAGTTTTTGAGTTCTTCAATCAAGTTTTAAATGAAAATAATATAGGATATTGAAAATCTAATGAACAATATCAGAGTTTTAGGAATCCGCGACGTTCTAAGTAGTTGGATTCAGTTCTAGTGTATCTCCAGATAACATCTGCTTTTTCATCACTCTGGAATGCCCATGGTTTAATTAAAACAACGTCTCCTTCTCTAATCCAGATTCTTTTCTTCATCTTCCCAGGAATACGACAGAGCCTTATTTTTCCATCGCTACATCGCACCTTAAGCTTACCATGTCCCATAATTTGTTCTACTACACCAGGTATTTCTCCCCTTCTAGGGGATCTTACCCTCCTCACTTCCTGAGTTTGTTGATCGCGGTTATGACCTCTGCTCAAATACTCTCCTCCTTATTTTTAAAATGATGAGTAAGATAATAATCAATAAAAAAGATGGTGCTTATTATTGACATTCATCTTTATTCATTTACTCTTTCTTTTTATATTGTGTTTCAGAGTATAAAAAAACACCCCTTGAATAAAAAAAATCCGTTTTTTAAATGTGAATAATTTGGATTTTTTAAAATATTGAAAAATGTAATATTTAAACCAAAATTCAATAAATTGTACGCACATCACCTTAAACTGCAGATAAAGTGTAATATTTCCTTAAATTTTTTTTAAAAAACATATTTCTAATCTGGCTATTTTTCAACAACTTTAATAGGCCTATAACCAAAATATTAAATCTCTAAATACGAAATCTGATTAGTCAGATTAGGGATCGAAGCCTTAAAAGGAAATTAAATTAGCTATCTCTTTTAATCTTTTATCTATTCCAACCCAGTCTTGATTTAGGTTAAGTGTCTTTATGTATATGATATGTTCTCCGAGTTTATAATCTAAATCAATTTCTTCTCCTAGGGCAGCATAAAGTAACATTCCCCTAACTTCACCAGAAAATGAGCTATTATTTACATAAGAATAAATTTGATAGAGATTTCCAGAGTTCAAGGATGATTTTTCATAATAAGTAGATAAAATACTTGAATAAAATTTAGTATCAATTACAAGCTGTTTAGCATTGGTAGATTCTAGATCTTTATTTTCTAAAACAATATCTGTTCTCATAGTAGGTAGTAAGTTGTTATCAGAATTATTTTCGTATTTCCAGTCTAAATTCCACTCTATATGGGGTTTATAAACTTTTAAATATTTAAATTCTTTTTTATAATAATTAAATACAAAGTTTTCAAACAGGGTGGCGATTTCCTTCTCATGTCTTTTTATGAAGTCTTTGAAATTGATTTCTCCATCTTTAGACTCATCAGGAAGCTCTAAGTTGAAGATCAATTCACATATATTTATTATTAACTTGTAATGTTGATTATTCCTATTCCACAAAATTAAACTGAAAACACGTTGGCTTAAATCAATTGATGCTACAAAATCAAAAAATAGAGTTAATTTATTTAATTCACCTTTTAATTTCTTATTTAAATCTTTAATTCTAATTAAATTATTAATCGTGCTTTTAATTATAGAATTAAACAAAACATCCTCACTAAATTCATCATAAATGCAGTTTAACTTTTTATAGATCTGTGTTTGTCTTTTTATTGTTTCGTTAATGTTGATTTTCCCGCGAATATTTTTGATATCTTCATCTCTTGTAATATACTCTTTATAGAATCCTCTTTTTATCAATTGTTTACACCTGAAATTAAGACCCGTGATAACAGTTCATATATATTTTCAAAGTTTTCAGATTCTTTCTTAACGTTTTCATCAATTTTGAGGTTCGTATAAGCATAGCTAAGCATATAGTAAATATTTTTAATAGGAATCTCATTTTTCCTGGAAACCATGTCTCCATCTGGTTGATATTCATCCGATTTGTTTGTTTGTTTTTTTTTACTTTCAGTTATCATTAAAATCAATTAATAAGTTTATCAATTTCTTCTTGGGCAGTTTCTAGACTATCAAACCAATATTCCTTTAAAAGAGGGGCTATTTCATAATTTATTATGGAATTATACCAATCTTCATCATTTTTAAATCCATAACTATCATCAATAAATCCTTCTCCACAGAAATAACTATGACCAATTTTAAAACCATCTCCTAAACTATCATCTTCCGAAATTTTCTGATTTAATTTTATGAAACGGGATATGATCTTGTTAGCTAGTTCTTCTTTAAGTCCCAAACCAATTAAATGATTTTTAAATAGATCCTCTTCTTCAAAGAGTGGATCAACAGAGTAAAAAACAAATCTTCTCCTTAAAGCATAATCTATCATGGCTAAACTTCTATCTGCAGTATTCATCATTCCTATGACATATACATTGTTAGGAATATAAAATTTAGGCTCATCTTCATCAGAGTAGGTTAAATGTATTGCAAACTCTTCTCCTCTTTTATCTTCCTCAATGAGCATCATTATTTCACCAAAGATTTTACTGATATTTCCCCGGTTAATTTCATCGATTATGAAGTAATAATCATTTTCTTGATCATCTTGTGCTTTCCTGCAAAAATTGTAGAAAACTCCGTTTTTTAATTCAAATCCATCTATAGCAGGACGAAAACCTTGGATAAAATCTTCATAAGAATAACTTTGATGGAATTGAATAAATTCAACACGGGTTTCATCCTTACATCCCATGATGGAATAAGCTAATCTTTTTGCAATAAAACTTTTCCCAACACCGGGAGGACCTTGAAGAATAATGTTTTTCTTTCTTTTTATGAGATTTACTAGTTGATTATAGTCTTCTTCTAAAAATACTACCTCATCTAGAAAATCTTCTTTATCATATTTGATCCCAAGTTTTTTTCGGTGATGCATATATTCATCAATTGGAAAGTCATCCATCAATTTTGCTAAAGCCTGATAATAGAGCAACCCTTCAAAGGCCTTAGATGGATAATTTGTAATATTTGTTAAAGTTTTCTGGTTCATCTTGCCTTCAGGGGTAGCATCAAATTCTCCACACTTCAACCATTTTACGTCACGAAAATGATTATAATCAGGTACTTTTTCTAATCCAATGGGAATCATAGATTCTTTAGAAAATTTATAATCAGAAGTTATAATTCCTACACCTAAAAGTGTGGTTGTACCTTTTTTAATAAAAACAATATCTCCTACCTTCATTTCTTGTGAAAAATCTAAAATGGCTTTTGCATTATTTGTTTGTTTAGGGGTTTTATTTCTACCCTGAGCACGATATGTTCCTGATTTCTTGGGATATGTTTTTTCTAGTGCGTCTAATATTTTGTCTTTGTCTCCACCATACTGGGTTAAGTCTCCTAATTTGCCCCAACCAATAGTAATAATATTATTTTTTCTAAATTCATCCCAATAGGCTGCATCTTCACCAGGACTTAATAACCAAACATTTTTGCCATTTTCTAAATTATTATTGTCCATTTCAAAATTTAATAGATCAATAGCCCGATAATTCTTAATAAAACCATAATTGGTATCTTTAAATTTTTTAATTAACATCGCGTTTTCAATATAATTAGATTCTGAGACAGGTTTTTTTAACTCAATTCCTAGTTCATCATAGACAATTGTGCCTTTACCCATAGCACCATTAATTATGGGGAATGTGAATGGCTTCAAGCAATGTAAAATTTGTGAAACAGTGGCAACACCTAATCCCTTGATTCCTCTACTTAATACTTTTTCAGCTTTCTTGTACATCACTTCATCATTATCGGCTTTTTGAAGCTCTACACACAGACTTAAAAATTTTCTGGCATCTACACCATCCAATTTTCCTTCAAAAGCCATAAATCCAGCCCCAAACATTCCCACATGATCCTTTGAATTATTATATTCTCCGTTTTCTAATTTCCCCTTGACTGAATTTAAAACTTGAATCAATGACTTTTTATCATTTTCTTTAAGATTACTGTTTTCAATTCTACGTAACTTACAGTCCCATCCACACTTCCATGTTCCTACAGTCATTAAATACAATAAATCCATGTCTTTTACGTTCAGTTTTGATGGATTTACATTAGAAATAAACTCAACAGTTTTATTTACTAATTCATAAGAACCATCATGTGAATTTGGGTCATTTGACAAATTACTTCTATATTCTAATTTAGATCTTAAATCATTAGAATCAGTTTTCTTTCCCATCATTTCTTCATATTTGGGAGTTAATTTTTGATAAGCTTCCAAAAGTACTCTTAAATCTTCTTTTAAGTCGTCATCTTTAAGTTCATCATATTTATATAATTTCTCTATAATTTCACTGCTATCTTCACTGTTTAAAGTTTTTTGTACTGTAAAATTTTGTCTTTCTAATATTGAACGTAAATTCTTATGTTGATTGATTATCCCAATTAGTACCTTTTTTCTTTCATTATATGTCGAATTTGAGATTTTTTGGTGTCCCTGTACAATATGTAATGTGACAAGTTTATCATCTGGAAAAAAAGTAAAACCTATATTAAGCCCCTCTTGGAAACTATTGAACTTTGTAATTCCTGCCCACGGTGTTTCAACCCATTTACCCTGCCCATGAGATATTTTTATGTTATATTTATCAAGATCCAGCATGGACTCTAAAAAATGCTTTAAATCATCTAGAAAATCGTTACGCATTTTGTAAGCAAAATGATTGTCTTTAATATCTTTTTTCTTCTCTATGGGATATTGATCTAGAATTTCTTTAAAATCATCTGATAACAAGGAACTTCCCCCTACTATTTAGTTATGTAATCATTGGTTTAAAAGAATAAAAAAAGTCAGCTACAAATGAACCAATTAGTAAGTTTGCAGACGATAACCTTTTTTATATGTGTTATTTGTCCAGTAAATATTGTAGTAAATACCTATTTTATTGTACTCTTTTTAAGAATTTTTTTATCCATGCGCTGGCGAATGTTAGTGATTCTGAGTTCTTTTTAAAGTATTTTTCTATGATATCTCTTAATTGTTCTTGAGTTTCTATGAATAGTGGTGATAAGTGTCTTTTTACTGTTTTCCAGATGAATTCTATGGGATTAAGGTCTGGTGAGTATGGTGGTAAGAATACCAAGTCTATTTCTAGTTTTTCTGCTGTTTCAGTGGTTAATTTAGCATGGTGTGATCTGAAATTATCAAGGATAATATAGTATCCTTCCAAACGGGTTCACAGTCCTTATAAGTTCTAAAAATTCTACTAAATTTTCTTTTCGTGAGTTTTCTTTGAAATCAATAGCGCTATTTCCTTTTATAGCATAATCCAAATGTGTTGGCTCGTAATTTTGTGGTATTTTTAGTGATGGTGGGTTTGGTAATTGACCATAGTTTTTGAGTATTAGATGTATATTTGAGGTGAAGATTCATTTAAAAATCCAATAATAATAAGGGGTTATTTACTAAGAGGCTCTTTTAAGTTTTTTTTAACTGTTCTTCAGCATCTGGAGGTCCTTCTGTAATCTTTGGATAAGGCCTACCGAATTTCATTCCAAGATCTCGTAAAATGGTTCTCACATGTTTTTCTGAGAACTCTGGGCCAAATTCTTCTTTTATGAGTTTTTTAACTTCTTTTGTTGTCCAATCATCTCTTTTACTTAATTTTTCTTTCAATTCAGCTTTATTTTTCTCACTGAGTTGACCTGGTCTTCCACCACCATATTTTGGTTTTAATCCTTCGTATCCTTCTTCGTTCCATCTCTCTTGCCAAATGTACCCCACGCGCTTAGTTGCTCCTGATTTAGAGGCTGCGAGTTCGACTGAATCACCCATGTATCGATTTCGAATGAAATGCAATCTGTTTAAAACTTTCACGTCTTTTTCCAAAGTTTTAATTCTTTCATTAAGCTCTTCAGCCGACATATGGCGCTTAATCTCAATACGATCCCACTTTGACATGATATAAATTATATAAATCAATATAAAAAGTTTAGTATTTAAATATAAATTTAAATTAAATGAAAACTTATTTTAATGAAAGAAAACTGGAGAATTATTTAAGAAAAAAAATTATCAACAATCGTTTTTAAGTAAATTATAGTGAATGGGCAACGTATATAAAGTAAAATTAAAAATATATTCAAGATAGTAAATGGTGATCAAAATAAAAAAAATCTGAAAAAATTTTAAAAAATTTTCTGATCACTCTTTGAAATGATCTAACTCATTGATATTAGAGTAAAGATCATTTCAAGCCTTTTTGGATAAATTAGTGATGGATTAGATACTTTTTGTATAAAAAAGTTCAGCAAATATTTTTTCCGGCATATATTTCCAGCATTTAATTTAATTCATTTAAAATTAGTGAATAAAGAGTTGAATAACATGGCAAAAATTAAAGGAACCAAGAGAAGAACTAAAGCAAAGCATAAGAAACCTGGAAGCAAACGAGGCAGAGGAGTAAAACACTAATTTAATTGTCCAATTTCTGGTGGATTTAACCAACACTCTAAGATTGTAATAGGATTATAAATCCACTTATAAGTTAATGATTTTAAAATTAATATAAAATTACAAATTCAATTTTTATCAGATGGATTTATATCTTTTTTAACTTTTTATATCATTAGCTTGGTACCGATTCAATCAATATTTCATTTTAATCTTTTTTAATGTTGGTGAATATCAAAATTGAATAATATTATTTAGTAGCATTTAGTAGCCAGGTAAAATCAGCATTACAGCGCAACTAGAACTGAGGCGTATTCATGGGGAAGACATTTCTAAATTTGATGGATCCAGATGAAGTTAAAGAAATTGTGGATTCATTTAAAGTTCAGGAAAAGGTAGAAAAAATTAATCTAAGTGATGTTTACAGGCGAGTTTTAGCTGAAGATGTCTATGCCACAATAGATCTCCCTCCCTTTGAACGTGCAGCTATGGATGGCTATGCAGTACGTGCCCAGGACACCTTTGGAGCTTCGGAGGATAATCCTCTGACTTTAAAGTTAATTGAAAAAGTTCAAGCAGGAGATGTTCCATTAAAAAAAGTGGATGAAGGCACTTGTAGCGAGATTGGAACCGGAGCACCCATGCCAGAAGGTTCTGATTCTGTGGTTATGGTTGAATTCACCGATATTAAGGGAGGAGATGTTCAGATATTTGAGGCAGTTACCCCTGGAGCCAATACCACGGCCAGAGGTTCTGACATGGAAAAAGGAAAACTGCTCTTATCAAAGGGCACCCTACTCACTCCGGATAAAATTGGAGTTTTAAGTGCAATTGGTTTGTCAGAAGTCCCAGTATTCAGAAAACCCACAGTTGCGGTTATTTCTACAGGTAATGAGCTTATTAACCCTGGTGATGATATTCAATACGGTCAATTATATGATACTAATTCACAATCTATTTCCAGCGCCGTAAAATCATGTGGTTGCACCCCATTAACATCTGAAATTGTTAAAGATGATTATAATTCTATTAAAAATAAAATAGATGAATTTAAACATGCTGATGTGATAATAACATCTGGGGGGACATCTGCTGGAGCGGGTGATGTTCTGCGTAGGGTGGTGGATGATATGGGGGATGTTCTAGTTCATGGAATTTCCACAAAACCAGGTAAACCAACCTTAATTGGCACCATACCTCGAGAAAATACTAATTTAATTTTATTCGGCCTTCCAGGATATCCTGTTGCTGCTTTAATGGTGTTTCAGGGTTTTGTAGCTCCGTTTTTAAAGAAGATTGCAGGGATTCCTCAAGACTCCCATGAAAAAGAGGGTTTTTCACTTAATATATCTCGCAGATATCACTCTGCAAGGGGAAGAAGCCAGCTGGTCCTGGTGAAGATCCAGGGAAATGTTGCTCATCCAATATTAAAAGATTCTGGTGCCATCACCGCCCTTGCTGAAGCTGATGGTTATTTTGAAGTTCCCAAGAATGTAGAAATCATTGAAAAAGATGAAAAAATCAAGGTTATGCCTTTATCTGGATTTTAATTTCACAATCCAATTATAATCAAATTATTAAAATAATTTTTATCCTATTAATATTTATATTATTTTTATTATTTTACAGTATTAATGCTAGTATACATCAAAAAGGTCCCCTAAAACCATCTTTTTATCTGTTTCTACCATTTTGGGAATCTTCCCAATTGTACCGGCATTTTCTCCAGCTATTACCATTACTCCTCTGAAGTGTTCTCTCAATTCATCGGATTTAGCTAGAGAATTTTCCACCAATTCTTCATCCTTCTCCCCGGTGGCATGGTTTGCTATGGCTGTTGCCAGAGCATCAGCAATGCTAGCTTCATCTGCAAAAACGGTAACAGAATCTGCCCGTCCAAAGCTTATGGAGTGCCCCACGGTTCCTGAGGAGGTGCAAATACCGGCTGGTGTGTTTTTCTGTTTGATTCTAAAACCAATTTTTCCTGAAAGAGATGATTCACCAGCATACAGTCCTATAATCACATTTTTATCAGTCTTAAGAGCTATATCGCCTCCGTTATCTACAATAACATGTTTAGCACCTTGCTTTAACAGATAATTCATAGATAGTTGGGAGATGGTCCCAGCCACTGCAGCCATAGGACCCACACCAGCTATGTTGGCAGCTTTTGCCATCAATTCCACGATAAGGGGAGCTTCAATTATTTTAACAGGCTCCAAACTAGTTTGAAACTCTTTATTTCTTCTGATATAATTTTTTAAATCCTGGCGTTGTTTTAAAATAAAATTAGGGAGATGGTAGGGTTCAATATCGGATTTAAGCATAATGCTGGTTTCATGGATCAGAATCCTCTTTTTTATCATCACTAAAGGAATATGGTTAATGCAGTTGATAAACTATTAATAGATTACCAGTCATATCATGTAAAGTTCATATTCAAATACTTTCCAAGCCAATGTTTCATTATAGTTTAACCAGGCAAAGTCCATTTTCAAACTTATTCCCTTAAATTTCTTACTCACTAAAATAGTTACAATTAATCATAGTTTTTGGAAATTAACGGTGGTATATTAAATGTTTAACAGAAAAAACAATTCAAATCATGGGGAGAGGCTAATATTTGAAACCCGGCCCCGATTTTTAGCCAACCTCAAATCAACCATTCTCAAATTAATTTTTTTACTGCTGATATTCTACTATTTCCGGATGATAATGTCATTTTCAATATCTTTACAGGAATATGTAATGCAGATGACACAGTTACCTGTCGTTCAAGCCACATTCTATTTTTTACTCTTGATTATTCTGATATTGATATTATCCATAATCTTTGATTTAATCTCCTGGAGGAGGAAGAAATATCAGCTCACCAATCAGAGGGTAATCATTCAACAGGGTATCCTCAGAAGAAAGAGATCCTACATCCACTATGCTAAGATTCAGGATATTGATATTTATCAGGGAATTATGGATCGAATATTTTCTGCAGGGAATATAGAGATTTATGGTGGTCATGAGCACACCAACATAGTCTTAGAGGACATCCCCAACCCCAGAGAAGTGGAAGACATGATTGACCGTATTATGGTAGGTGAAGAAGGTTTTTATACCTCCCAGGATCGTACCAAGCGCAATAAAACCCACCGAAAAACAATTATTGAAGAATATGACCAAAAGTTTAAAAGATAATCCGGCGAATATGAAAATAGAATCAAGTACATATTTTAGGGAGATTAAAGTTTCCTCATTATTTTAATTTTTATCTAACTTATTCAAAAACTGAATTAAAAGGAATATATAGACATGGGCATGAAAAACTATGACGTGGCAGTAGTCGGTGCTGGGCCAGTGGGTTCAACATTCGCCAGATATATGGCGCAAAAAGGGTTTGAAGTTGCCATGATAGAGAAAAAGAAGGAGATTGGCGTACCATTACAATGCGCAGGCCTTCTGGGTAAACAAATAAAAAAAGTAAATATTCTACCGGATGAATTTATAATTAATTCTGTTAAAGGAGCATTCTTACATTCACCTGAAGATAATGTGCTATTTGTCAGTAAAAAAAAGCCAGAAGCATACGTCCTGGACAGGGTGGGATATGATAAATTTCTGGCAGAATTAGCAGAAAATTCCGGTGCAAATCTATTTTTAAAACATAAAGTGGAGAAAATAGATCCGACTAAAGGTATCATAACGGTTAAAGATAATGAAAAAACTAAAATATCTGCTGATTTAATAGTAGGAGCTGATGGACATTCTTCAGTAGTATCTAGAACCTTCAATCCTCCCCCTGAATCATTCCGGGCAGCACAATACCTTGTTGATTTCAAAGAAAAAAGGTTTGATAAAAATTATGTAGATCTTTATGTTGATTCAAAAATTTCTCCGGGCTTTTTTTGGACCATACCTTTATCTGAATCCACAGCCAGGGTAGGGCTTTTCGCCGATGCAAACTACCAACAATTAACCCAGTATATCAATGAATCAATTAATAAAAAGACTCAACTTAAAGGAGCAACCATCTTAAAGAAATATTATGGGGTTATTCCAAAGCACAACCCGAGAAAGCAGCTAGTAAAGGATAGGGTTATTTTAATGGGTGATGCTGCATCCCAGATCAAGCCAACCACTGGTGGAGGTCTAATAATGGGCTTTAAATGTGCTGAAATAGCTTCCAAGGTTGCTTCAAAAGCTCTAGAAGATGAAGACATTAAATTACTTAAAGATTATCCTAGAAAATGCAATGATCAATTCAAAAAAGAGTTAAAAGTACAATTAATGGTTCACAAGGTTTTTAGATCCCTTACTGATTCTGATCTGGAATTCATGTTCAGTAAGCTCAAAGAAGAAGGTGCAGAGGATATTATATCGCAGTATGGGGATATGGACACCCAATCCACATTGGTTAAAGAAATGTTTAAAAGAGGCATTCTCTTTTCTATTCTACCTAAAATGTTGTCCCGGGGGATATCCATCCTATGGAAATAGCCCTG
Organism: Methanobacteriaceae archaeon; assembly: GCA_013403005.1. Taxonomy (NCBI): domain Archaea; kingdom Methanobacteriati; phylum Methanobacteriota; class Methanobacteria; order Methanobacteriales; family Methanobacteriaceae; species Methanobacteriaceae archaeon. The sequence goes on from JACBOA010000001.1 coordinate 253,634, forward strand.
ATATTATCCAAGGAACATCCCACCCTGCCCCTGGCGGAAGTGGTAGCAGTACTCCAGTGTGAGGGGATTGATTACCGGATAAAAGCAGAGAAAGAAGGACTGCTAATTTTAGATTTAAAAGAAGAAAATTCAGACCATCTCAAGAAAATTATAACAAGACTTTCCTATACCCATGAAGTATTCCAGGTTCTAATGGAGGCTGATGAAGAGGAATTCACGAGCAAAGCAAAAGATTATCCCTGGAACGAGATTATCAATTCTGATTACTCCGTAAGAGTTAAAAAGATGGATAAAAAGTCTAATTTTAATACTTCAAAGCTTGAATGGGAAATAGGGGGAATAATTAATGGAAGAGTTGGGGAAAAAGTCAAGGTTAATCTGGAAGATCCTTCAATTTTTATTAGAATTTTGCTTTCAGAAAAAAGAGTATTAATCGGTCCTAGAATTGCTGAAATATCTAAAAAACATTTCTACAATTTCAAACCCCACAAAAGGCCTTTTTTCTATCCTGGATCAATGAGTCCCAAGCTTGCCAGGTGTATGGTTAATTTAACCCGCATTCAGCAGGGAGAAACAGTTCTGGATCCATTCTGCGGAACTGGTGGCATACTTATAGAGGCCGGAATTATCGGAGCCCGGGTCATAGGAACAGATATTGACTATAAGATGGTTAAAGGCACCAGGGAGAACCTTGAGCATTGTGGGATTCATGATTTTCAGGTTTTCCAGAAAGATGCCCGTGAACTAGAACTTCCCCATAAAGTTAATTCTATCGTAACAGACCCTCCTTACGGCATATCTGCATCTACCTGTGGAGAGAAAAGTGAAAACCTATACCAAAAATCAATGGTTGCTTTACAGGAATTAATAGTTGATAATGGTTTAATGTGTCTGGCAACTCCTCATTACCTTGATCTAGATGAGGTGCTGGCAGGTACAAAATTTAAAATAATAGAACAGCACCACATTAGAATGCATAAGAGTTTAACTAGGGTTGTATCAGTACTGGAAAAAATTTAACTGAGCATTTTCAAACTTTTTAATAAGGCTGCTCTTTTAAAAACTCTGATTTACTCCCCTGTTACTTGAGGGGTTTGCAAATCCTAATTCAAACCAAGATTTTATGATTATATAAATTGATTACACAATTTTAATAAAAATTCACTTATATGTGAACATCTATGGGGATAAAATCGTATTGATTGAAAATTTATACATGGTGAATCCAATGAAAGCCCGAATATTCGATACCACGCTTCGTGACGGAGAACAAACACCGGGAATATCCTTAACCCCGGATGAAAAACTTTTAATAGCCAGAAAGCTGGACGAATTAGGAGTAAATGTTATTGAAGCAGGTTCCGCCATTACATCTGTAGGGGAAAGGGAAGGTATTAAAAAAGTAACCTCCGAAGGCCTTTCTGCGGAGATATGCAGTTTCACCCGGGCAGTTCAGGTGGATATAGATGCAGCTATTGAATGTAATGTTGACAGCATTCATCTGGTAGTTCCCACATCAGACCTGCACCTGGAACACAAATTACGCAAATCCCGGGAAGAAGTGAAAGCCATGGCTGTTGAGTCCACTCAATACGCTGTGGACCATGGACTTCTAGTGGAAATATCTGCAGAAGACTCCACCCGCAGTGATATGGGATACTTGAAAGATATTTTCCAGGCAGGTGTTGATGCCGGGGCTAAGCGCATATGTGCCTGCGACACGGTGGGGATGCTAACACCGGAGCGTTCATTTGAATTTTACAGTCAACTGGCAGAACTGAAAGTTCCCTTGAGTGTGCACTGTCACAATGACTTTGGACTGGCTGTGGCCAACTCCCTTTCAGGAATCCGGGCCGGAGCAACTCAGGCCCACGTCACCATTAACGGAATAGGTGAAAGAGCAGGTAATGCTTCCTTAGAAGAATTGGTAGTTTCATTATACTCTTTATACGATGTTAAGACCGATGTAAACATTCAAATGCTCTATGAAGTTTCTAAGATGGTGGCCAGGATAACTGGAATGTACCTACAGCCCAACAAGGCCATTGTAGGTGAAAACGCCTTTGCTCATGAGTCAGGTATACATGCAGATGGAGTTATGAAGAAAGCTGAAACATACGAACCCATCACACCAGAACTTGTGGGGCACAGGCGTCGATTTGTCATGGGAAAACATGTAGGCTCCCACATAATCAAACAAAGAATTGATGAAATGGGTTTCAGAGTTGATGATGAAAAATTCTCACAAATATTCAACCGGATCAAATCACTGGGAGATATGGGAAAATGCGTCACCGACGTGGATTTACAGGCCATAGCAGAGGATGTTTTAGGAGTAATGGCTGAGAAACCCGTGGAGCTGGAAGAACTTACCATTGTTTCAGGTAACAAGGTAACACCCACTGCATCTGTGAAGCTTAAAATAGGGGATGTTGAAAAATTAGAGGCAGGTGTGGGTGTGGGTCCGGTTGACGCTGCTATTGTAGCCATCAAAAAAACCATCGAAGACGTGGCAGAAATTGAATTTGAAGAATATCACGTGGATGCCATAACCGGTGGAACAGACGCCCTTATAGATGTGGTGGTTAAACTCAAACATGATGGTAAAATAGTGAGTGCCAGAAGCACCCAACCCGATATTATAAACGCCAGTGTAGAGGCTTTCCTCGGCGGTATTAACAAAGTACTCAGTGATAAGGAGCTTGGAAAACATTAAAAACTATGGGCATTAAAGGACTTTATGGAGTATTTAACTTTATGAAGCCTTCAACGACTTTATGGGGCTTTTGAGGTAACCTTTGAGGTAAATTATCTTTTTAATTCTATTGAATGAAGTCTCAATTAGTAATTAAGAATCTGACAAATATGGATATGTTATAGGTTGAAATAATGAAGGAATATCAGATTTTGGGTAATAAGATTCAAATGGCAAGTTTTATTACAGAAATAAATGACCCGAATAAAACCATCAACATGATCCAGGATGTAAGTTCACGTTGCAATAATGGGAATTGCACCATCCAGATAATAAATGCACAGGGAATAGCTGGTGAAAAACATTTATTACAGGCAATATACCAGGCCCTGAAAGCATTTGATAGGGGTGAAAATATTTCAAAAGACCTGGGATTGGAAATATGTGTCCGTGCATCTTTTCAGAGGCAAATATCCAGGGCTTTACAGATTCTGGGTATTAAGAAAGGAGAAAACTCAGTATATGTACTGGTAATCAACGGTGATAATCAGGTTCTTTCTCAAATAATGGAGATTCTGGGAAAAAACCATGAAGAAGTCTTTGAAGTTGATACTAATATTAATACTTTAAAAAACATTTATAAGGTCAATGATAAGGAAATAGCTGCTGCAGGGAATATTGAAAGGGTTATGATAGAAAGAACAGCTCTATTAAGTCTTGAAATCTAATTATAAATTACTTGTAGATGGATCGGGATTTTTCCCATTCACAATTCCTTTTTTACTAAATTTTTCTTTTCTATTCTTTTTATAGCTTCTTCTGCCCCATGACGGACATAGGCGTCTTCATCCTTCAGTAAAGCTTTCAAAGAATCCAGAGCAGTTGTTGAACCTATCTCTCCAAGTGCTTCTGATGCTTTTTTCCTGATAAGTGGATTTTCATTTTTTAAAGCATTTTTAAGTGGTTTAACAGCTTTTTCACCAAATTTGACCAGTGCAAGTACAGTTTTCCATCGAACACCTGCATTATCATCTTTCAAATTCCCGATGAGTGGTTCGATTGCCCTGGGATCTCCAATTTCTCCCAGAGCCCAGACAACTCTACTACGGACATTGGGATCATCAGATTGGATTGCATCAATCAGGGGTAAAACTGCAGGTTCTTTAATCTTCTCCAGAGCTTCAGAAGCTCTCCACTGGACACTGGGATTTTCATCCTTCAAGGCTTTGATGAGAAAGGGAATTGCACGGGGATCTTTAATCTCTCCCAGAACTTCGGCTGCTCGATGTTTAAGATCAGGATCATCTTCTTTAAGGGCATCAATCAATACTCCAACTGCTTCTTCAGGCCCGAACTTTTCAATCACTTCTTCGATATGACTTTGCCTATGTTTAGAGATTTTATCAGATTTCTTCAGATGTCTCATTCTTGTTTTTCTACTTTTCAGTTTTTTCAAAACATCAGATGCAGTTTTACGAACGTCAGGGTCTTTATCATTCAGTAAAGGTTTAATGGCCGGTATGAATTTATAATTTCCCAGCTTCCCAATTATCTGAACTGCCTTTTCCCTTACATGAGGATCTTCATCTTTCAATAAGGCATTTAACACATTAAGCGGTATTTTATTAAGTTTTGCCAGGGCATTTAAGCTGCATTTGCGAACCTGCCAGCTTTCATCTTGCAAAGCCTGCAAAAGGGGAGGGACTGATCTTTGGTCATCAATCTCTCCCAGTGCATCTGCAGCAGAGTGACGCACTTCCTTGTTGTCATCTTGAAGGGCTGCGATAAGGGGCAAAACAGCATCAACACTTCCCACTTTCCCCAGAGCGTCTGATGCTCTCCACCTCATATCATCTTCCTCATCCCATTCTAAAATCCATATCAGGTACTCTGTAGCCTGTTTACCTCCAATTTCTCCCAATGCAAAGATAGCTATTTCCTTAAAATCTCTATTTTCATATTCTATACTTTCTATGATAGGTTCAGCAGCTTTTTTATCTCCAATTTCTCCCAGGGCGTAAACTACCATCTGACGAACAGTTTCATCTTCATCTACCAGTGCTTCAATCAGCGCATCCACCGCAAATTTAGCCTCCAAATCTCCCAGAGCTTCCGCTGCAGAGTACCGGACCATACTGTCCTCCTGGTAGAAGAGAGCCATTAGAAGTTTTTCTTCATTGAACTCTTCTTTAAATTTACTCACATCTTCCGGAGTGATTACTAATTTACGCATTTATATCCTCTACCCGTTAACGTTCCAAGGGGTTCTAGGAATTTAATTGTACCAATTTTATCATCAATTTGTATAATCAAAGGATGTGACCATATATTCCAATATTGTCGAAATAAAGGAATATAGTTTCCCAATAAAAGTTTTATTTATTAACTATATCCTCCGAGGAAAGGATTTTTTTAATCCTATAAATTAGATCTAGCTTTTTGAACTGATTCGCAAACTTTAATTTTTTTATATTAGGTTTTCAACAATTTCTGATATAAACTTTAGTTTATCTTTGTCTAAACAGCGAATATCCAGGTTTTTTATTTCTAGGCAAACTGCAGAATCATTAACTCGATCATAACGGGGACAGGTAGTGATCATACCACCACCATTTACTGTGATAAGATTGCGGAGTGAATTTGCCGTGGATTTGGGGTTTTGAACTGGAATCACCACATTTATTCCAGATTTATCCTGATGTAAACTGGATGGAATTCTCTTTTTCAGGAATTGGCAAGCGGCAATAGTTCTATGAAGATTTTCAGGGGTTTTTTTAATTTCTTCCACCAGTCCAGCACAGGTAACCGGACTGCATTTTAATGTTTTAAGGATATAATGGGCGCGATTGAAAAATTCAGGTTTGTCTGTGGAAATAAAGCCACCATTGCCTAAATTAACCATTTTAGGAGCTCCAGTTGAAGCCACCATTATATGGGAGTTCTCACCCCAGGCCAGATTTTTATCCCGGTCACCCACTGCCCCGGAAGCATCCTCAACCAAGGTCACATTATTGGAATCACAAAGCTCATAAATCTCCCGGACTGGTTGTTCTGCCATATAACCTGCAAAACTAGTAATAAAAAGGGATTCCGGATTTTTTGATATTATATAGTCTTCAAGGATCCTGAGATCAATAACTCCCATCCTGGTGGGAACATACACTATTTCAAGACCAAAAAATTCGGCCATCTTAATAAATCCACTCCAACCGCCCTGATCCGGAAGCATAACCGGTCCTTTCATAATACTCATGGCCGCCATAATAGCCGCATTACCACTACAAAGCATCCGGGCGTGGCTGTGACCAGTAACCTTTCTTAAAACATCTTCAGCAGCTTTCCTGTATTCATTACCTTTTTTTTGGTTTTCGATTTCTAGAGAAGCTTGGCACATGGCTTCTCTCGCATCTCTTGAAGGTTTTTTAAAGAAAAGTTCCATCTAATCACTTCTTTTAAGAGAGTAGGGTTATATAGAAATGGGTTATATTGAAATGTAAATTGAATTCCATAATTAAGTATGATACACAGTTTTATTTACCATTTTAGTTTATAAACAAATCAAATTAAAGGTTCTAATTTTTTAAGCTGGAATGAAGTATAGGATGAGTTTTAATTTATTAAGTACTTTATTAAGTTATTAAGGAAAGGCTTTAAGGTGTTTTAATTTTTAAGAGCATCTAAACAGATATTAAAGCAATGGATTTCTTTTTTTAATAGTCAAGTATAGTAAGGCTACTATTTAGTGAGGCTTTTTATTCATTTGAAGTAGGAATCAAGGGTAGTCTGTCTGGAACGGAGAATATCTTGCAGCAAGTCGCTTTTTTTAATGAAACTATCAACTGAAAGCTTCAATTTGCTGTCAATATAGGAAAGGGCAGATTTCATATCTTCAAATTCAAGGTAGGGCTGTTTCATAGCATTTCTAACGTTTTCCCTAACATTAAACACACCCAGAGGCACATATCCAGAATAAGCCTCCCTGAAAACTATAACTCCAGATTGAAGTTTTTGAAGAGCTAATGATTCAAGAACAGCCATTTTACAGGTATAATAACATCCCCCCACCCTGGAATATTCTTTTTTACCCTGGTAATGTTCATAATCAGAGAATATCAGTTTTTCTTTTCCTAAAACTTCCAGGAATGCTTCCATCCATTCGTACTGCCAGGGAGTGGGTAGTAGGAGAACTGCATAATAATTCTCCAGACTCTGGAATTCATAAACCCGGTGGATGTCCAGCAGATCGTAATGTTTAACTTCTCTCAGTAATTGATTGGCTATGGTGCTGTCACAGGCAGTTATAGACCATCTGGTAGGCACCAAACGTCGTCGTTTCTCCACACCCATGGTTCCAACGGAAAAAGCTTTTTGCATGTGAGAAAAGGGGACATCTTTACTGTGCAAATCCATCAGCGCGTCCCTGGCCCTGAGATCTGTGTCATAATATACTTTCTCCAGTTCCCGGTCCCAGCGGACATTGTCAATTTCAAACTTCTCCAGAATAGCACTGGGACCATGAGGTGCCTGATATTCGCTGAATGAAACTCCTCGAGGTTCTTTCCAGAACTGAGCTTCACTGTCAATGGAACTCGAAGCCAGGGAGATCTCCTGAAGTTTCTCCACCATCCTATTATCCAGATCAGTGACTCCCAGCATATTTTTCCCCCGAACAAGACTCATGCGATAAGAAATAATCTCCTCCTGGCTTTTATCTCCAGGTATCCATGCTTCAGGGGTGTCCATTATAGTAGTGTCTCCAGCTACCGGGGATATCATAGGGCCTGCATAGACCTTGGGATAGTTCCAGCTACCTATAAAAACCGAGGGGGGTGTGCTTCCCTCTAACTCTTTACCCACCTCAACTGAAGGTATCTGAAACTTAGAAGTCAGCTTTTTAAGGTAAGTTTTCTTACCCATCATAATATCTAATTTATAATGCCAGAATAAAATAGTTTACACAAGGATGGGAACTAATACCATCATCAATTTCTAGAAACTTGCTGGTAAATAGAATTAAATAATTTCTCTCTTGGAAGATGATTATAAATCCTTGTTATTATGTTAATTAGTTCCTGAGTAATCTCATTATTTTCTCACCAGCTTAAGGGAAGCTGAATTCATACAGTAACGCAAACCAGTGGGGGGAGGCCCATCATCAAATACATGCCCCAGATGTGCATGGCATCGGGCGCAAAGCACCTCAGTACGGATCATGAATAAACTACGGTCAGTTTTGGTTATAATATTCTCTTCTGCCACTGGAGCGTAGAAACTGGGCCAACCAGTACCAGAATCGAACTTTGTCTGGGAACTGAAAAGATCAGTACCACAGCAAACGCACTGATAAATCCCTTCTTCATGGCAATCATGATATTTACCAGTAAAAGCAAGTTCGGTTCCTTTTTTCCGGGCAACATTAAACTGTTCAGGACTTAAAATCTTTTCCCACTCTTCATCAGATTTAACAACCCGTTCAACAAGTTTAACCTCATCAGAACTGGTGAAATAGATGGGAATAAGATCATCATCTCCATGCTTGTAAACCATAAAAAACACCAAAGTATTGTTTTAAAAACTTTTAAGGGCACTATTGTAATTTTTAATTACTATTTATTATTATGTAACTTTTAAGGCTTAAAATAGATGGATACGGATTCAAGACAACAAAATAAATATTAGGGTTTTAAGACTCAAACTAGGCCCATATTAAAAATATTCATGATTAAAATAATTAATAAGTGTAATTAATAAAATAAATGATGATAAACTTATACAAGGTCTATTGGGGTAAAAATGGGTATAAATAATAAAATTTCTCTTATAATCTTTGACATGGATGGATTAATGTTTGATACAGAAAGATTAAATGTAGAAACATGGATTAAAGCAGGTGAAACTGCGGGAATTAAGATCAAAAAACAAATTGTTCTTGAATCCACAGGTTTAGACATTCAGGGTGCAGAAAGGGTATTTAAAAAATATTTAGGTGATGATTTTCCTTACCATCAAATGAGGGATTTAAGATTAGCCTATCTTCGGGATTACATTGAAAAAAATGGTGTCCCCCTAAAAAAGGGTCTCTATGAACTACTGGAATACCTAGTTGACAAGCCAGTGTTTAAAGCAGTGGCCACTTCCACTGAAAGGGAAAGAACTGAATTTTACCTAGAAGCAGCGGGTATTAGACAAGAATTTGATGTTATAATCTGTGGAGAAGATGTTTCCAAAGGCAAACCCCACCCAGACATATTTTTAGCAGCCGCTAGAAAACTGAACTCTAAAAATGAGGAGTGTTTAGTACTAGAAGACTCGAAGAAGGGTATAATAGCAGCTTTAAAAGCCAACATGATGCCGGTGCTCGTTTCTGATTCCAGGGTCTTGGAAGACTTTGATGGAAAAGCAGTAAAACACTTCCAAAACCTTCTGGAGGTAAAACAATTTTTAGAGGGATCAAATCTGTGAGGAGTGTTAATGAGTGTTTTTAATAAAAATCGTCTATTTTTTTAATTTTTTATATAAAGGATCATTCATATTCATATTCATTAAATGAAATCATCATTATAATTTAATCCTCTAGTTTAATTTTTGAGGACCAAATTTTTTAGGTTAATATAAGGTTAATTCTTTTTTATTCAGGGTTTTTATTCAAGTTCATACAGTTTATTGATAATGGGTTGATTTGATTCAAATCATGTATATCAATATTTTATTCTAGATTTCGGAGTTTTTTCCCTATGTAATAAAAACCATTGGATTTATTGCCATTCATGGTTTTGTAAACAGTTTTTTTTAATATTATCTTATGAAAATCTTTGGTTAAATTTTTAATATGTTCTATGCTGTGATGTCTTAAGACCAATCCTTCTGGAAGTTCAAAAACTCCATAGGTACCGTATTTATCTTTGTATTTCTGGTAACGCTTCAGATTTCTTGCATCATTATTTAAGAGAAAATCGCTAAGGTATAAAATCCCTCCCTCTTTCAGAACTCGAGATATTTCCGAAATTAACTCTTCCTGTTTAGTGGTTAGTACATTACTGGTAAGCACACCAATCAGAATAACCGAATCAAAGGCACTTTCTCGAAAGGGCAAGACATCTCCATCATTTTTTAGAAGATTCAGATAAGGATGCATTCTCAAGCCTCTTTCTATCATTTTTGAGGAGAAATCCACGCCGGTTAAATTTTCATATCCCTGGTTATACAGTTCATTAAGGGTCCTACCATAACCACAACCCACATCAAGTATTTTACTACTTTTGGGGACATTTTTTTGGAAATCCAACATATTAAATGGGGTGGGAAAATCTTTAACCTCTGCTAGTTCATCCCAGTATTTTGATTGCTGTTTTAGGTGAAATTCTGGTTTTCCTGACATAAAGCTCACTAAGTAGGTTTTAAAATTAAACTAATAAAATTAAATTAGTAATCAATAATCTTTAGATATATCTGATGAGAAGGTGATTTTTTTATTTTTAATAACAAGGATATTAAAACCTTTTTTTGTAATTCAATTCCTGGAATTTTATCTTGAAAGTTGTTCCTTCACCCTCACACAATTCAATCTCACCATCAAGTTGATACATCAGGTTATTTATCAATTGAAATCCTAAAGTTTCTGCTTTTTTAAAATCGATATCTTCGGGTATTCCAACTCCATTATCACTCACAGTTAAAATAAATTTATCCTCATTTTGGTGCAGGTCAACGATAATCTGACCTTCCTGGTCGTCTGGAAAGGCATAATTCAGAGAATTGGCTACCAGCTCATTAATAAGAAGTCCCAGTGGTATGGCAGTATCTATTTCCATATCCACATCTTCCACATCAACTTTAAGTTCGATTCTACTGGGATTGCTAATTAGTGAGGTTAAAAGCTCTTTGGTAAGGTTTCGGATATATTCTGCCAGACTGATATGTTTCAAATCCTGGGAACTGTAGAGTTCCTCATGAATAAGGGCCATGGTTTTCACCCGATTCTGGCTGCTTTCGAAGATCTTCAAATCCCTCTCATCTTTAATATGCTGACTTTGAAGGCTCAGGAGGCTGGATATGATTTGCATATTGTTTTTAACCCTATGATGGAGCTCACGTAAAAGCAGTTCTTTTTCTTCCAGGGAAGATTTAAATTTTTCTTCAGCATTCTTCAAAGAATCAATATCAGTCATGCTGAATACCACCCCCATATATTGATTATCCTCATCAAACAGGGGGTTTCCCAAAGATTCAACCCATATATAACTTCCATCGGCACGTCTGAATCGATGCTGCACATCTCCAGGGGAATATGAAACAGTAGCTTCCAAGAAGGAAGAACTAACCTTAATTTGATCATCAGGGTGAGTTAAATTAATGAACTTGTAGACACTCTCTCCTAAAATTTCTCCCGGATTATATCCCAGTACAGTTTTTATGGATGGGCTGATATATTGGAAGGTTCCATCTTTGTCTATCTGACCAACCACGTTAAGCATGTTATCTGTGACCAGACTTAAAAGTTTTTCACGCTCGACTAATTCTCTTTCAGCTATTTTACGCTGCAGAACAACCGAAGCAATGTTTAGAATAGTTTCAATGGTGGTTATGTTCAGGGGTTTGCTTTTCTTCTGTGTAACTATATTCACGCTTCCAAACATCTCCCCTTTAAGTGAAAAACCCATTACATAAACATCACCAATACCAAAGGCTTTCTCAATCATTTGGCAGGTTTTTCTAGATAATTTTCCAGCGGTGATATAGTAAATCCCATCATCTATCTTTTGCAGTTTACCACTGGATAAGAAATTCTTTGACTCAGAATCAATGTTATCCCCGGGAAAATGAAAATTATTTATTTCAAGACCAGTTAACTTCTCAGCCATTGCAATCATTCTAGGAGTCATTCCAGATATATCATGAATCTTAAAACTCTCAGTCTCTTTATCATAGGTTGATATGATTATATAAGCGTCTTTAACTATTTCCTGAAGTTTATCCATCACAAAATCGTATATTTCCGATTCTGTATCCAGTCTCAATAAATCCATAATTAGAGGATATAAAAATTTTAAAGCATCCTGAAAGGGTTTATTCTCAGGTTTAAGCAAATTAAAATCAGCCATGTGGCCTTCTAACTCAGAGTATAAATCTCTATATTTTTTTATTTCATCAATTAACTCTTGTTTAGATTTTTTTTCATCCTTCATAGCCATCCAACTCTGAATGGATAAACCAAACCCCTATAATAATTTGTGTTATGAGGATATTATAATTAATGGAAATTATCCACTCCAAATCAACTATCATTTAAAGCCGTAGCAGAGGATGTTTAAAGTTCAAACCGTTTTAAAGATGAAATTCACATAAAAAATTTATAAATGGATTTTATTTCAGATCAATAGAAGGTTCAAAGCTTCATTCACCTCTTACTACCTCAGATGGTTCAATATCCAATTTTAGATGCCTTTACCTTTAACTACCTAAGATTATAATTAGTTTTTTTACCTAAGTATGGAACTATTTTTTTCTTTTAAAAAAATCTACAAAGTGTCAATTTCAATCCATTATTTTTTGTTTAATTTCCTTTAATCAGTCAAATAGAATGGGTGTATCAATGATCGTTCATCAAATCATTGCCAATGAATGTTATTATCATGCATTCACATGATTATAAATAAGACAAAAAGATATGTGCTTTCAATCACATTACATAAAAAGTGGATTGTGGGTTGTAATATTGTATTCTCTAAAAAATATTGCTTTAAAGCCGTAATACAAAAAACAAACATTGTTTTACCATTTCTGGCAGGATTAATCTTATAAAAAATTTCATAAAATTTTATGAAGTATCAGGCCAGTTCAATGGTACTGGGAGGTTTATCACTCACAGAAAGAGAAACATGAGTTACTTCGGGAATTTCTGCAGTTATCCTCCTGGAGATAGTTTTAACCATTTCCCAGGGCAATTCTGGAACATCTGCAGTCATAGCATCCAATGATTCTACCATTCGAAGTACAACCAGGTATCCATAGTCCCGAATATCTCCCTTGACTCCAGTGACCTTGGTGTCGGTTAAAACAGCGAAATATTGCCATAAAGTTTTATCAAGTCCCTCTTTTTGCACTTCTTCCTCTACAATGGCATTGGCTTTGCGGCAGATCTCAATCTTTTCAGGGGTGATCACTCCGGCAATGCGCACTGCCAGACCCGGACCAGGATAAGGTTGTCTTTTCACCATCTCCTCAGGCAAGCCCATTTCAGCTCCTATAACCCTCACTTCATCCTTGTAAAGCTCTCTAATTGGTTCCACAACTTCTAAAACCATACCATGGGGCAGTGCCACGTTATGGTGTGATTTTATATCTCCATGGCTTTCTATCCAGTCAGGAGCAATGGTGCCCTGCACCAGAAATTCAGCACCGACCTTTTCAGCTTCCCTTTCGAAAACCCGGATGAAAACTTCTCCAATGATCTTCCTTTTCTCCTCAGGATCTTCCACACCATCCAGTCTCCCCAGGAATTCTTCACTAGCATCAATATATTTCAGATTCAACCGGTTTTGAAAGGTTTTTTGGACGTAATCAGCCTCTCCTTCTCTTAAAAGCCCATGATCTACAAAAACCGCAGTTAAATTCTCTCCAATAGCCTTTGAAACTAGTACTGAAGCTACTGAGCTATCAACACCACCAGATAGGGCGATTATAGCTTTTTTATCCCCTATGGTGTTTTTTATGGTCTCTATTGATTCTTTAATAAAAGAAGACGGATCTAACATTTTTATCAACCTGCAATGATTTTCATTCATTCAATTTTTTTTTATATTTAGTTAATCATTAGATTCTACTGGGGGTTCCTTCTAGGATTTAAAAAATGGGCAGATATTCCCTCAAGTAATCCCGGTGGAATCTTAATCACCTTTATGATATTTTTTACAAACTTCATAAAAATTCTCAAAAACCTTGGGTCCTTGGGGGGTGTGGTAAACCTCTGGATGAAATTGTATTCCATATAAAGGTTTTTCCGGGTGTTTCATGGCTTCAATTTCACATATGGATGATGATGCGAGAATTTCAAATTTAGGGGGTAGTTTGCTTACTTCATCCTTATGGGAGGCCCACACATCTAACTGGGGGCCCAGTCCCTTGAATATATCATTTTCATCAGTGATGTTAATCTGGATCTGAGCATAACTTTCTGAACCTGCTGATCCTATCTCACCACCATAGGCCTGGGCTATAATCTGATGACCGAGACATATTCCTAAAATGGGATAATCCAGTTTTTTAACATATTCTAAGCTGTTACCAGATCTCTCAACTGAAGGTCCACCTCCCAGTATAAGGCCCAGAGGTTCCTTTTCTTCAATTTCAGAAAGTGCAGTGGTGTTGGGCACCAGTTCAGAATGTATTTTAAGGTAGTGAAGGGTACGGTGGATGCGGTGATTATACTGTCCGTGATTGTTAACCACTAATATCATTATAGGCAATCTCCTTGATTTTATCTTTTGAATTCTATACTTTTAATCAGTTAAATTTAATATAAATGTGGATGGTGCTTATTTAATTTAGTAAATGGCCATGTTTATCTATAAATCTTTCTTATGGAAATATTTTTATGTTAAAATGGTTATACAGAAAAATATGGAACTAAGAGACATTTTACTCATACTGGTGGCCCTGGTGCTGGCAGTGGTTTTCTTCTATGTTTTTATATGGTTACTTCCAGTTATAATTATTCTGGTAATAGCCTACATCATATATGTATTTTTGAAGGGATCCTGAGAAACAGGAAAAATACATTCCATTTAAAAATTAATTAATTTAGAGAACACACTGTCTAGAAAGGTTATATTCCTTTTTTATCAACAAAAAATTGTTATTTTTAAAGATTTAGGGGATGATAATGTGATTGAAACAGAAAAATTTCATGGTTTAACTGGGAATTTAAAATTATTCAAAAGAGAAGTGGGTGATGCAGAGAAGGTTACATTTGCAGGCATTCCTGGAGTGTGCAGTCCTTTTGCTGAATTATTTGCTTATGTAATACGTGACAGAGAATCTGTTTTCATGGCCCGGACAGATAAAGAAACTGCTCGCAAAATTGAATCCACAGATCTGGGGATGCAGTTTACCAAAAAGGCGGATCCCTGTTCAAGTGTGGTGGCATTATTAGGGGGGCTTTCCATGCCCCAATACCAGGTGGATATTGCTGATGTTTTAAAACTCTTAGATGATATTCTAAAACCACCGGGCAAGATCATAGGACTCTGTTACATGAACATGTTCCAAAAAGCAGGTTGGGATGAGTTAATAGACTTCGACTGTATTATTAACGGTACGTTAAATGGTGAAATTTATACAAAAAGATGATAAAAAAGTAACAGATAAAAATACAGATTTAATGATTAAAATGGTCAAAAAAATGTTAAATCTTTATTCTTTGGGAATGGAAAAAGGTCTCCTCTATGAAACCATTGTCACCACCCGAAACAGGGATGGAACACCTAATGCCGCACCTATTGGAGTGTTATGCAAAGACAAAAATGAAATCGTTCTCTATCTATTCAAAGGGTCGAAAACTTATCTGAATGTGAGACGTGAGAAGAGTTTTCATGTTAATATACTAAAAGATCCCCTTTTGTTTGTCCAGTCAACCATAGGAAATCTTGAGAGTGGAGAATTTCAAATTCAGGATAACGGGTTTTCCCTTAAAGGAGCTGATGCTTTTTTCAAGGCTGAAGTTGTTCACGAAAGGATTATAGAGAGGAAGGATCAAATGGGCCCCTCCATCATGAATATTGTCACAGCCAGTGTTAAAGATGTTGTACAAATTAATCCCTGCGCAGAACCTTTAAACAGGGCTATTTATGGCATAATCGAGGCATTAGTGTATTCAAGTAGGATTGGAATTGTTTCTCTAGAAGAGAAGGAAAGAAACCTGGAAAAAATCAATGAAATCTCCAGGGTGGTGAATAAAGTTGGGGGAGAAAACCATAAAAAAGCAATGAAGATGATTTTGGAATATTTAAAGGACAAATGATTATTCTTTTATTTACCATCATTATTTAGCATAAAAAAGTTGAGTTAAAAACCAAAAGAGGAAATTAATGAGGGGTAAAACTCAAAAAAAGGAATTTATAGGGCTGAGCACAAAAACATAACTTAGTATAGAATGGAAATAAAGGTATTGTTAATAATAGAAATCTTTCCGCCTTGCTTCCAATAAATAAGGTTCTTTTCCCAGAAGTTCTGATGCCACCATTATTTTCCCACCAGAATCTCTCCTAACAGCCTCAATAAAATCGAAACAGTTAATATCTCTTAACAGGTGGTGATCCACAACCACCAGTGGTATTTCTCGGGCGATTTCTATAAGGTTGGCACGGGCTTTCTCAAGATCCTCAGTTTCCAGGGCAAAACCCTCAAGATAGGTAGGAGGACCACTTAAAATCACGGTATCTGGTTTCAAGTTAATTATCATCTCCCTGGTATCTTCATAGATTGGTCCCTGCACATCAGAAGCATGCATTACCTTTTCACCCTCCCACTCAATGGTGGTGGTGATTATAAAACCCATCCTGCTTCCTGCAGCACCGTGGGGTAGTGGATTTGAAAATCTAATTAAAGTCTCTCCAATTTTAAAGGAATTTCCATCAGCATAATGGATGTCACGGTTTCCCAGGATTTTCAAATTCCCTAAAAAGTCGCGAGCCCTTTTTTGCTGGCTTTTATTTATTTGGGATGTGGGATGTTTTATGAAAAGTTTTTTGTCACAGTAAATTTCTTCAGCATACCCTGGTGAGGAGTCAAGATATCTACCCAGACTGAAGGGAGTGAAATGATCATGATGGTAGTGGCTTATAATTATAATATCTGCCTTAGCAGCATATTTCTGTATTTGAAATCGAGTTTCATGTAAAGCATCGAATTCATCCTTCCAGGGTGGGAATCCGAATCTTTTCGGGGCGATGGATGTCCCGGGATCCACCAGTATCTTCTGGTCCGTTTCAATGAAGGTGGCCATGGAGCGCACACCCATGCTTTCAAAGGCCAGAGGAACAATTTTCATAAAAAACACCCATTAAGATTATTATTCATGGATTAATTGCAATGCTTTTTTTTAAATGCACTCTAGTTAATGGATTTTAGGAGGGGGATTTATTTAGGAAATGATTTATTTTATAACATCAACAAACTGGAAACTTTCCACATCAAATAAGCCCTGATCACTTATTTTAAGTTTGGGGATAACCAGTAGGGCCATAAAAGACATGGTCATGAATGGTGAAGCCAGTTTACAACCCATATCCTTAACCAAATCATGTAACTGGTTAAGTTTGGAAGAAACCTCACTAGCACCTTTCATGCTCATTAGGCCTGCTACTGGTAATTTCAGGGAATGAATATTCCCATCACACACTGCAACCAGCCCCCCTCTATTCCTGGTGAGATTATTCACAGCCTCTGCCATATCCTGACTGCTGGTGCCCACCACGATGATGTTATGGGAGTCATGGGCAATGCTGGAGGCAATTGCTCCTTTTTTAAGTCCGAAACCATGTACAAAGGCATTCGAAACATGATTATGCCCATATCTTTCCACAACTGCAATTTTAAGGATATCCTGACCAATATCAGGATTGATTATTCCATCAGAAACCCCTAAAACAGCTTCAGTTTCTTCAGTTAGAAGTTGACCTTCAATAACCTTAATCACCCTAACTAATACCTTTTCAGCTTGTCTAGAAATTTTAAGAGTTTCAGAACGTGATTTAACATTTATTTTAAGGTTACAATTTATATCAAACTCATCCGCTTTCTTTTCAGTTAAGTTAAAAGAATTCTGCACCGGTGCGGGTTGAACCTGGAATAGTGGCTTACCATCCCGGGCCACGAGTTCACCGTTGATAAGAACCTTCAAAACATTGAAATTTTCAAGATCATCAACTATGACCAGATCAGCTGCTTTACCCGGGGAAATAGAACCATTATTAAGGTTATAATGGGATGCAGGGTTAAAGGTAACCATTCGGATGGCTTCAAGGGGGTCTGTACCCAGTTGAACAGCTTTTTTAAGTGTGTCATTCAGATGGCCTTTCAGAAGGTCTTCGGGATGTTTATCATCAGACACCAGGAAATCACCACCCACACTCCACAACTCCTCCAGGTTTTTGGCTGAGGATCCCTCCCGGATCATAATCTTCATTCCCAGCCGTTTTTTCTCCATAGCTTCCTCCAGTTGACTGCATTCATGATCAGTGGAAATACCCGCTCCAACATATTTACACAAGTCATGACCTCTAAGGAGAGGTGCATGACCATCAACAGGCTTCCGATGATTCTTAGCAATTTTTATTTTCTCTAAAACAGTAGGATCATCCCCTATAACTCCTGGGAAGTTCATCATCTCTCCTAATGCCACCACACCCTCCATTTGAAGGAGTTCATCAATTTCCTCTGGACCCAGAACTGATCCTGAGGTTTCAAAGAAAGTGGCAGGGACGCATGAGGGGGCAGTGAAGAAAAAACGAAGAGGAACAGACTCAGAATCCTCCATCATGTATTTAATACCTGTCATTCCCATTACATTGGCGATTTCATGAGGATCAGCCACCACTGCTGTTGTCCCATGGGGAACAACTGCCTCAGCGAAACGTGAGGGAGTGAGCATTGAACTTTCAACATGTATATGGGCATCAATAAAACCTGGGAGGATAAAATTTTTAAAACTACCCTTAACCTCCCTTACACATTTTATAAGCCCATTTTTTATTTCAATCTCTGCAGGATTTATCTCTTCGCTGAAAAGGTTAACCAGGTTTCCTCTAATCATCACATTCCCCCTATTCAGGTTTATGTCTGGATTCAGGTAATACAGTCTGGGATATCACGAGATTGTAACATATAAGTAACGTGAGTGAGCTATCAAAGGTAATTTATTAATTTTTGGATGTTTTTCAGGGATTTGGTTAATTGAGTGGATTTTTTTAAGTCAATGGGTAGGGAGTGCTTTATTTCCAAGTAAATGGGATATTAGGTTAAGGGTATATTTTCATCTTCTCTTGAAAGCAAAAAAAACATTCAAGGTATGATTAATTCTTTCCATTAACCTTTTTGATTTCATGATAAAGCATGGGTAGGAATGCTCCCACATCAGTAACAATGCCCAGTACCTGTGCACTGCCACGATCACTAAGCTTGGTGACAGTTGCAGGGTTAATATCCACACATATGCTCTTAACCTTGGAGGGGAGCATGTTTCCAGTGGCTATGGAATGGAGCATGGTGGCAATCATCAGCACCATATCCACACCCTGAACATATTTCCTCATTTCATCCTGGGCATCAATAACATCAGTAATAACATCAGGCAGAGGTCCGTCATCCCTTATGGAACCTGCCAGCACAAAGGGGACATTGTTCTTCACACATTCATACATAACCCCCTCCTTAAGAATACCTTGCTCAACTGCACCCTGGATAGAGCCGGCCTGGTTTATCTGGTTGATGGCATATATATGGTGGCGGTGTCCTCGTGCCACAGCATCCCCACTCTTTAAACAGATACCAAGGGAAGTTCCGTACAATGCACTTTCAATATCATGAGTGGCAAGTGCATTACCTGCAAAGATAACATCAATAAGTCCTTCCCGGATCATTTCAGCCAGAACCGGACCAGATCCGGTGTGTATGATGGCAGGCCCACCAACCAGTGCAATTTTACCTCCACGATCCTTAATTTCATTTATTTCCTTTGCCAGACTTTTTATGAGAGTTCTAAGGGGTTTTTCTGATGACGCCCCACTTCCCATGAATTCAAAAACTCCTTTCTTGCCACGGGGCCGTTGTGGTGCCATTACTTTTATCCCTTCACGACCCACCACCACCAGGTCGCCCTTTTTAATCCGACCTATGGGTTTGATAAGGGCCTTCCCGGACTGGGGGTCAACTACAATCATGCAGTCCATTTCTATGTTCTCCACAGGTATCCACTTATCCTGGTAGCGGATAAAGGTAGGATGATTGGTGGTAGAATAGAAGTCATTAGGGAGTGTTTTATCTTTGCTGGCAGCAACTAACTGCACCTCCTGAATCTCCACTACCATGGCACCAATTTCTGCCAGCTCATCCAGAATTTCACCTAAAAGGAGTTCATTCTCAGCTTGAACCTTGATCCTAGCATGACTGGTGTCTTTTTTCCTTTTACCCACCTCAAATTCCAGTATCTGGAAATCACCACCCATGTCCATGATGAGATCCAGGGCTTTGGGTAGGGTGAGGGAGTCGATAATATGTCCGGAAAGTTTAACTTCTCTTGAATGCATTATATAATTCCTCCTAATCCAATTCAGCCGAGCTTTTGAAGAAATAACTTGTTATCAGTTTATTTTAGGATGTGCGTAAATGTGTAAATCTTAATATTCAAAGATTTTCACAGATTCAAGTGGCAATCTATAATTGGGTGCTTATCTATAAATATTTATATAGGGGGTATCTGTGAAAATTTCACACAGAGAATGCTATTTTTCCGGTGATTTTAATAGAAATTTAAACAAATCATATTATTAATATTCATTTCCATATTTTTTTATATTTATGGGTATTTACATCTTAAAATAATAATCTATGGGAAAATTAGGCCTTTATTCAAATTCACACCAGAAATAAAAAGTCTAAAAGTACTTTGGCCGCGTTATGTGATGTAACATCTCCAATGGATGTGGATGAAACTTCAACCACGTCAAATCCAACCACTTCTTTTCCTTTGAGTTGAAAAATCAGGCTTTCCAGTTCCTGGGGGCTTATACCGCAGGGAGCTGGTGTTCCTACACTGGGAGCGAAAGCAGGGTCCAGAACATCCATATCCACGGTTACATAGATGGGTCCATCTATATGGTGAATAATTTTTTCCATCTGGCGGAGGTCTTCCCTTATCTCCTGGGGAGAGTAAAAATCAATACCATTCTCCCGGGCAAATTCTGCTTCTTCTAAAGAAGCAGAACGAATACCCATCTGGATTATCCTGCTGGGGTTTTTTTCATGCACCCGTCTCATCACTGTGGCATGGGAGTATTTCTCCCCCATATAATCGTCTCTAAGATCCATATGGGCATCAAAATGCAGCAGGGTAATATCTTGTGTATTAAGATCATCTCGCTTGTGAAGAGCATCTATAACTCCATAACTGATGCTGTGCTCACCGCCAATGGTTAAGGGGATTAAACCGTCTTCTGACATGGAAGATATCACAGATTCCAGGTGTTGGTAGGTTTTTTCCAGGTTTCCAGGAACAACTTCCAGATTCCCCAGGTCAAAGACATTTGCATCCATGACTTTATCCAGGAATAGGTTGTATTTCTCGAAGTTGTATGAAGATTCTCTCACAAAAAAAGGACCAAAACGCGCCCCTGATTGGTAGGTGGTGGTACTGTCAAAGGGCACACCCAGAATACCGAAACCAGGGTTATCAGTGGAAAGTGCAGTGTTTAAATCCTTAGAAAAAGCAAATTTTAGAGGATTTTCAGTGTAAAGATACATTTATCCAAATCCTCATCAATTTTCAAAAATAAAGATTTATTTTCATGAGTTTTATTTAACTCTCATGAGTTTTTTGTTACCCATGGCCACGATGTAGCCTACTTCAGCCCCTTCAATAAGCTCATCACGCATATCATCGGGTATGGGCACTTCAAAGGTTTCATAGGTCTCCAGATCCATGAGCTGAACATCGCTACCCATCAGAGCCAGTACCTGGGCGGTTCTTTTGTCAATAATGGGGACTTCGATTTTGGCATCTACTGGTTTAACCAGGTTTCTTTTTTGATTATCAAAAATTCCAATGGCATCAACACGGGCCTTCGCTGCCCCGTGTTTTCCAGGGGATGAAGTCTGAATATTCACAATTTTAGATGCTTCACCATCCAATACCACATATTTACCTACTTTAAGCGTTTTAACTTCCACAACCTTAGTTGACATGCTTTTTACCTCCGTATTACATATAAAATCAGATCCCATGGGATCCTTAGATTTTTATAAACTAGAAAAAGAATCTATAACATTAATATTGAATTATAACCTTTTTTCAAATCTTTTTTTTAATAATCTAACAGGGGGTATAAATATATTTATAGATATCTCATTCTGATATAGGAATGCCTATATTTTTTTCCCTATTTAAATTTTTAAGTGAAATAATAAGTGATATGATGAAAGTGTCAATAACCTCTGGAAAATCTGAAGGACCCACACGACTAAATGCCTTTGACAATGCCCTACTGGATGCAGGAATTGGGGATGTGAATCTCATACCAGTTTCCAGCATACTACCCCGGGACACAGAGATAGTGGAACTTCCCCCTATTAAAGAAGGTGAAATGGTAAATTGTGTCTTGGCCTCGGCACATTCAGACCAACCAGGAGATTTGATAACTGCAGCACTGGCAGTTGCAACTTCCAATGACTTCGGATGCGTAGTGGAGCACTCAGGCATTAACCAGGACCCTGAAAAGATTAAACAGGAAGCAGAGGCCATGGTTAAATATATGATGCAGGTGAGGGGGCTTACCACAAGGGAAATCATCATACAATATGAAAGTCATAAAGTAAAAAAAGAGGCAGTGGCAGTGGCAGCACTGGTATATCTAAAATAAGTACAGATTTTTAGGATCTTAAGTTGAATGGGGCACGTATTAATGAAAAAGGATAATTAAATTATTCCCAGGATTGAGCAGAATATATCATAATTTAATGAAATTAAGGGGATAAAGTCTTATTAAAGGCCCAAGGAGATGGTGTGATATGATGGATGATAAAACTCAGGAATTTTGGAATGAAATCTGCCAGGAGCTAATTGAAGAAACTGAAAATGCAATATCACCATTCATAGGGTCTGAAAAAGGGGGAGAAATAGTTAAAATGGGGGCTGATGGAACACCAACCACAAGAATCGATATCATCGCAGAACAAAAGGTTATAGAAATCCTCCAGAGTGTTGGCAAGCCTTTAAAATTGATCAGTGAAGAAATTGGCGAAGTTAATATAGGCAAAGGCCAACCAGAGGTGGTGGTGGTGGTTGATCCACTTGATGGGACCAGCAATGCACTTAAGAATATACCTGCCTATGGGATATCAGTGGCAGTGGCACCAGTCCCCCCTGAACACAATGGCAGACTAACCATTCAGGATATACAAATGGGATTTGTAAAAAACTACGCCACAAATGATCTCTACACAGCATTTAAGGGTAAAGGTGCTTCAATTAATGGGAAAAATCTAACACCATCTTCTAAACAAGATTTATCCCACGTATCTTTGGGGGCTTATGTTTACAGAATGAACATGGGGAGAATAGAAAATCTTTGTAAAAGTGTTAGGAGAATGAGAATTCTGGGAGCAGTGGCCATAGAAATAGCTTATGTTGCTGATGGGACTTACGACGCCTTTGTTGATGTCAGGAACAACTTAAGATTGGTGGATGTGGCCGCAGCCAAGCTGATCCTGGAAGAAAGTGGAGGGGTGGTTACGGATCGTTTCGGCCAGGCCTTGAGTGGAGAATTAGATGTCCTGGAGAAAACTTCCCTGATCGCCACTTGTAACCAGGTTATTCATGGTGAAATAATGAGTATAGTGGAGGGGATCTAATGAAGATGGGACTGGTGGCCCGTAGCGATGTTAAAGAGGCCGTAGAATTAGCAGGTCAACTGGCTGATTTTTTGATAAAAAGAGGAGTTAACATTGTTCTGGATACACCTCTAGCCCAAGAACTGGGCAGATATCAGGATAAACAGTGTGCACTGGAGGATATGCAGGTGGATATGATGGTGGCTGTAGGGGGAGATGGCACCATACTCCGCACCCAGAGTTACATCAGCGGAAAAAAAATCCCCCTCATAGGGATTAACATGGGAACAGTGGGCTTCTTAACTGAGATAGATCCTGAAAATGCTTTCAATGCCTTAGAAGAGGTTCTTGCCGGGAATTATTCAGTGGAAAGGAGAAATCAGCTCTTAGTATGGCACAATCACGAGTTACCCCCCGCCCTAAATGAAGTGGTTCTCATGACCCGTAAGCCAGCTAAAATGCTCCACATTCAGGTAAGTGTTGATGATGAGATTGTGGAGGAGCTACGTGCCGATGGTCTGATCATTGCCACCCCCAGTGGTTCCACAGCCTATTCCATGTCTGCAGGGGGACCTATCATTGACCCCCGGGTGAAAGCGTTTATAATAGTCCCTATATGCCCCTTTAAACTAGGATCCAGACCCACAGTAGTTTCAGATGAAAGCATAATAAAGGTCAAACTATTAAGAGAAGGTAAAAAGGCCATTGCAGTGATTGATGGTCAGTTTGAAGAGGAAATAAACTACATGGACGAGATCACCTTCCGCAAATCAGAAAACTGCGCCTACTTTGTGCGTTTAACCAAAGATTTCTATCGTAAAGTAAGAGAAAAATTAACTCAGGGTGGAATAAACCAATGAAAGTTCTGATGGTTGATACCACCCATGGGGGAGCCGTACTGGCCAGTGAATTCTCCAAAAAGCAAGGCTTTGAAGTTTTCGCCTGGGATATATACCATACCCTATCCTCTGAAGAGAAGGCAGCACTGGAAGATCAGAATGTTCAGCTGGTTGATGCTTCATTTTTAGATAAATATTCACAAGAAGAATTCAAAAATCCCCCAGAAACTAACACATTTGGCACTGGAAAAGGTGATGAGTCATTCTCTTTTGAAAGTGGCGGATCCACTATCTTTGATGGGGGAAAATCAGGATTTGAAGCGAATCCCTTAAGAACAGCTAAAAATGATGAATTATTGGTGGTTGCTCCGGTGCACTGTAACATACCCTACCCTGTGCACATGACACACCATGAGGCAGTCAGATACCTTTTGAAGGACAGAATCAGGGTGCCAGTAATAGAAGTCACTGGTGTGAAGGGAAAAACCAGTGCAGTAGCCATACTCAAGGAAATATACCGGGATGAAAATCCCCTTATATTAAGCAGTCTTGGTGTTGAAATAGTAAAGGATGGAAGGGTGATTAATCTTCTGAAAGACATCAGTATAACTCCAGCCAGCATCATAACTGCCTGGAAACTGGCAGAAGAATTTTCACAGAAAGAAAATTTCAGGGTGGGTTTATGCATATTTGAAAGTTCCCTAGGAGGAACTGGCCTGGCTGAGGTGGGAGTTATCACCAACATTGCCGAGGATTACTCCATAGCCCAGAAAAAAAGCTGTGCCAGTAAAGCCAAAGCACAGATGTTTGAAAGTAAACTAGTTGTCTGTGACCATGATTCCTACCAGAACATTTATTCCCAAAGTTCTAATTCCCCTACTCTAGATCAGAAGACGAATACCTACTCCCTACAGGAAGGATCCAATTTAACAGTATCTCATGTAAATTATGGTCTTTTTAAAACCTCATTTCTGGTCAATGCCTGTGATTTGAAAACAAGAGATGGAAAGTGTATAAACACTTCTTTTGAGTGTTCCACTTTCGCCCCTGCTGATTATCACTTGGAAAATGTTCTATCTGCAATTTGTTCCTCATTATCTATGGGAACTCATCCAGAAACCATAATCCGGGGGTTAGAACGTTTCAAAGGTTTGCCAGGGAGAACCAGTATCAACAATCATTATTTTGCTGCTCACGGGGGTGTGCGGGTTTTTGAAGAAATAAATCCTGGAATAAATGTCACTGCGGTTCGAAAGGCAGTTAACATGATCCAGGAATATGAAAAACCAGCCCTAGTACTGGGGGGAAGCTACGGAGTTACATGCGAGGAAATTGATGAAAGATCACTTTCCAAATACCTGGAACAGGTCAGTAAGGAGATCACTGTAATCCTAACTGGAGAATTAGGCAGGAGCATAAATGATAAAATGAATTCTAAACTGATTTATCACAGTCAAATAGACCAGGCAGTTAATAAAGCTCGTGACAAAGGCGCTTTAAATATTTTACTCATTTTCCGTTCTAATTATGCTGATTTAAGGAGAAGATAGCCTTTAAAGGAGTATTTCTATTTTATCCGCCATGTTAGTGAGGATTGGTGGGGAATTTTATCTATGGCAACATTTATTAAAGATCATACAGTATCAATCTACTAAGGATTCTTAATCTTTAGTTAGCTATGGTAGGCACCATGCTTATTATCTAATGATGAACTTTTATGACTTAAATTCAGTGATTCGCCACATTCGGAGATGATGCATTGCAGGTAGGTACACGGGGCAGCAGTCTGGCCATGGTTCAAACCAAGTATGTTATAAATTCTTTATCAAAAATAACAGATGATGAAATAGGGATAAAAATAATAAAAACTACAGGGGATAAAATAAAAGATTCTCAACTTTATAATATGGATGTTAAAGGAATTTTCACCAAAGAACTGGACAAAGCAGTACTTGAAGAGAATGTGGATTTTGCGGTACACAGTTTAAAGGATCTTCCCAGTGAACTGGCTGATGATCTGGAAATCATAGCTGTACCCCCAAGAGAATCCCCCCATGAAGTGCTGGTATCACCCTACACTTGGGATAAACTCCCCGAAGGATCCACACTGGGAACCAGCAGTGTCAGGAGAGAAGCCTTTTGCAGGTATCATCAGAAAAATCTGGAAATTCAACCAATAAGGGGTAACATTGACACCAGGATAAAAAAAGTCGTATCCGGGGAATATGATGCCACATTAATGGCTGAAGCAGGTATTAAAAGATTAGGCTTAACCAGTCACATCCAGCAAAGATTTTCAATTGATTACATGACTCCCGCAGCTGGTCAGGGAGCACTGGCCATAGTTGCAAGAGAAGATACTCCTAAAAGAAAGACTTTACATGCCTTAAACCATGATACATCCTACAAAGAAGTGATGGCTGAAAAGAAAGTACTCGAAGAACTGGGAGTGGGTTGTCAGTGGCCTCTTGGAGTCTGTGCAAGAATTAAAGGAGATGAAATGGAGCTTAAAACTATTCTACTAACCCGTGAGGGTGAAATTCTCTCCCAACAAGTTGTAACCGGTTCTGCCAGTGACTATGAAAAAATTGGTCTTGAAGCTGCCAGACGAATGAGGGAGGATTGCTCGTGAATAAGGTAAATGTGGGGGTGATTGGTGTAGGAGCCATGGGCCACAACCATGTCCGGGTCTACACCCGACTCAAAAACGCCAATCTCCTGGCAGTAAGCGACCTTATGAAAGGCACCCTGGCAGAAGTATCCAAGAAATACAACACTGTAGGATTCGTTGACTATGATAACATCCTGAAAATGCCAGAAATCGACGCAGTCAGTGTCTGTGTTCCCACCACCTACCACCACGAAGTGGTGATGAGTGCCATTGAACAGGGAAAACATGTGCTGGTGGAAAAACCCATAGCCTTCACCCTGAAAGAAGCAAAAGACATGGTAAGGGCCGCCAGGAAGCAAGGAGTGAAACTGGCAACTGGTCATGTGGAACGTTTCAACCCCGCAGTTTTGGAGGCTAAAAAGCTCCTCCGAGAAAAGTTAATAGGGGAAGTAGTTTCAGTCTCTGCCAAAAGGGTGGGGCCATTCCCTCCACGAATCAAAGATGTGGGGGTAACCATTGATCTGGCAATCCACGAAGTTGATGTCATGGCCTACCTTATGGACAGCCCTGTTTCCAGGGTTTACGCTCATGTGGGCAGCCGCCTTGAAAAATGTGAATTCGAGGACCATGCCGAGATTATGATGGAATTCTACAATCAGGCCACCGGTATGCTGGAGGTGAACTGGTTAACTCCCTACAAGAAAAGGCAACTGGAAGTCACAGGAACTGATGGAATAATTTCACTGGACTACATAGACCAGAATGTAGAGGTTTATGGTAAAAACGCCCGTAAAGTCAGGGTACCTCACCATGAACCACTAATGGAGGAACTGGACTCATTTTTAAATGCAATAATCCTAGACGAAAAACCAAAAATCACAGGAGAAGACGGGATCCACGCCTTGAAAACAGTTCTTGCCGCCATGAAATCTGCCAGAGAAAAAATACCAGTGAACATTGACATCGATTAAAATAATCTACAAATAAATTATAATACTCCACAAATGATTGCAAATATTCTATTCAACAAATTATTGGAAACACATTCCCTTCTGGGTTGATAAATTTGATTCCATAACTGGTTGGATTCATCATTGATTTCCCACGCTTTAAAGCTAGATTTTTGTAACAGGTTCCATAATAAATATATTTAAATAAAGCCATAACTTTTAATAAATCCATAACATTATTAAAAAAAGAATTAGAAACTGTCATAATTAAATTAGAGACCAACTATGGTTGTTTTTGAGAGATTTGGAGGGGTATAATGGATCAGAAACTAATTGAAAAGGCTCATGAACTTAGAAGCAGAGGTTTTACTACTGGTGAGATAGCTGACGAACTCAATGTTTCCAAAGACACTGCACGGTGGCTTATACTCCAGGCAACAGACAAAACCCAGAAAAAAACAGAGGAAAAAGCACCACTTGATTTTGCCATTAACTGGAAGAGCCTGGGGGGTAGTTCCACCAGAATGTCCTACGTATCCGCAGCCATGGCAGACATGGCATTAGAGCACGGAGATGTGGAAGTGGTGGTGGGAATTACAGTCAGTGGAATACCCTTTGCCACCATGATGGCCCAGTTTTTAGATGCAGACATGGCAGTTTTCCACCCCATTAAACACCGCAAAGGAAAAGATGCTAAGGGAGCTGTAAGCAGCAACTTCGCTTCTGTTGAGGGGAAAAAGGTGGTAATAGTGGATGATGTCATAACCAGCGGAGGCACCATTGGTGAGGCAATAAAGGTTTTCAGAAACCTGAAAGCAGAGCCACTGGCTGCGGTGGTCTTAATCGACAAGAAAGGATTATTAGAAGTGGAAAAGGTTCCAGTGGAGTCTCTGATAAGGGTTAGTCGTTTGGGTTAGTCTAAACTTTAATATACTTTACTTTGAACTTTTAAAATAATTAAAAAAACCTTATAACTGCTAATAATCATCACTGGCACATATTAGTTACACTCGGTACCTTAATATGGCTCCAATACCACCAAAGGCCCGGAGTAGCTGCATCCCTTCCTCGGTCTCGGTGGATATGATCTCCACCTCAGAACCCACCTCTTCAGCCATATCCACAAACTCCTCAATTATATCCTTAGAAGAAGAGGCTTTCATGGTATCTCCACACTTGTCACAGGCTTTATCTTGAGCTTCAACCCCATCTTTAATGGTTGTAACTTCCTCAGCACCACACGAAGTGCACTGGTAAGTGTACCTCTTGGATTTAAGATCTTCAGAGAGCAATAAAACCTCCACTGCACCGTTAATCAGGTTCTGCCTGACTTCTCTCTCACCATAGGAGGCCAGGCCATTTTCATCCACCAGTTCGGTTAAAAATCTTTGGACCAGCTTTTTTTCCCTCATAATGTCTATTTCAGTTAAAACATCCATGGATTTATCTATGACTTCCCGGATACCAAATTCTCCAGTGTAGGAGGTGTCCACAGTGGTGATGAGCTTCTGTTTGATCTCATGGTGCAGGTAATCCCCATTAACGAAATCCTCTTTAGTATGCCCCGGTCCACCAATTATAATTCCCTTAAGCCCTTCAACATCTAAAAAGGCTTCATTCATATGTTCTCCTATTCTCTTCAGGAATTCGTGAGCTGCCAGTTCAATCAATCGGTCGAAACGCCTCTGCGACTGTCCACCTGCTTTGTGTTTACCTGGAACTCCGCTGGTGATGTTTTTCACTATGTCAATTCTTTTACCCTTCATCAGGGCTATGGTGGCTTCTTTCCGGTCTATAACAGCCAGTCCATAGATTTCCTTATCTTCCAGGATTTCCTGAAGGGGTTCCAGGTAGAACTGGGAGTCGCAGTGGTAGGTGTAGGTCTGAACAGGTTCCGGGGGTTCGAAAACATAGGTTTCCATCTTTTCTGTGCCCGGCCCTCCTTTGGGAATCATTCCCACAAACAGGACCAGACCCCTTTCAGGTGGCTTGGGGAAAAGCTTCATACGCTGCATTATAACTTCAATAGCAGACTGAACGTTCTTTTTTGTCTGTTTACTCTTGATATTAGCACTCTGACTGAGTTCTTCTCGCATGTGCTTTACCACATCGCTGATCTGCTTATTAGGGGGAATGTAAACAGACACCAACTCTGTTCCCCTTCCTTTTTTATCTGAAAGTTCTTTGAGCGTCTTTTTAACCTCGTAAAGTTCTGTAGATGATGGTTCTGACATTGAATATCTCTCCTGAAATGGGAATAATTCTATAAAAGAATGTTAATTTTCAGTGATTCTTAGATGGCCGATACCCATCCAATTTACCTCAAAATATACATCCTACAATTCTACCTTAAAATTTTGTATGGTGAAATATTTAGAGCTTTTCTATTAATAAGTAAAAGAAAAGTTTCATTTCCAAACTATGCAGTTACTAACTCTTTGTGCATAGAAGGAATGCCAATATCATTAGAAGTAAAGGTGTTAACCTTCTGAGTCTGATTCATATGATGAATCGCTACAGTAAGATTTAATTTGAGACTGATGGACCTACAATCAACATTTACTCTCATTCTTATTTGCTGAATATTTCTCAAGGAAAATTTTGTGGTTTTTAGAATTTTAGAAGCATTTAATATTTCCAGTGCAACAGGAAGGCTGTTTGAATCAAAATCAAGAATCACATTTTCATTTAATTCAACAGAAGTAGCATAAGAGAAATCTTTTTTAAGATGAATAAATAGTGCATCTACCTCTCCATCATAGTTATAATTTACTTCAAAAGAATTATGGGCTTTCATAGGGCCTGATCCTCCTGTCATTACTATGGGTATATACCGTAACTAATAAAATATTTTCGTTATCATCCGAACTTATAATTAATAAAATTCTGCTCCATGTTTTTCAGGATGTTCATAAATCAGTTTAAATGAGTTGAAATCAGATTTACCTATCAAAACAGGCTTATTATTTATCAAAGAGTCATAAACAATCTCACGATTTTAAAAAAGCAGATCTTAAATCAAAAGACTTCATACCATGTTTTGACTCTATAATCTTTGCCTCATCCACATTTAGATCTATCTCACATAAAATATCCCGAACTTGACCAAACTATCATAAATCCTTAACCATGACAAAAACACGCCTCAATGAGTAAAAATTAATGGGTGAAGCACGATTTAAGTATTCTTTATTCATACCTACTTAATTAGCTATTTTTTAGTGGAGGAAAAGATTAGAATTTCTATTAAGCTTTTGCAGATTGATAGTATTTGAAATCTTGAAGAAACAGGTATAATTGAAATTAGAGTATTAAGTTAATCTAATCATTATAAAAACTTTAAATATGCTTATCCTGAAGAAAGAGTATGCACACTTAACTTGATGAAAGTTTAGAGGATCTAGAACATTGCTTTAGAAATTTTTTGGCGAATGATTTCTGGAATTTTTAAAATACAGAAAATTTACCCTGATTATGACGTTGAAAGTTCAGTTGTGGGATTTTTTTCCCACAAATTACTGAATTAATGTTTTTTGGATGATAATAATAATCATTGTGCATTTAATCGCCACATCCAATCATTACCCTCTGGGAACTAAAAACTCCGCCACACCATAACCTTCTTTACCCTCCCAGTCATATTTGGACAGGGTTTCTATGAGAATCATCCGGTCATCAACTGGAATCATTCCATATCTAATTACTTCTCCTTCAATGGCATACTGGGAACCATTTTTGTCAGACAAGATCATGGAAAAGGTGGATGGAATCTGGTTATGGTATTTAACATCTATTTCTGATTTTACCAGGGGATGGTTCACTGAACTGGTATGGAAGTATCCCGCATCAATATCTCCTTCATCCACTGAGAGTTTGGTTATATTAAAGGCCTCCTTCTGGGAAAAGGCGGAGTTAATCCACATCCACATCCGAGGAGAGCCCCACATCCTCACCCCCAAGCTGTAATCCCTTTCACCCAGGGCTTCAATTTCCAAGGTTTTTTTGTTGATTTCAATTGTTCCCCCTGCTCTTCCAAACTGCTCGTAGTGTTCTGATGCCACCTGGGATGATAATTCAGCCTGCCTTTCATCAACACAGTCCTCATAATTCATCAGGGGGTTTAAAGCTTCCCAGGTTACATCCATTTTAACCTTAAATTCTTGAGGAGCTTCAGCAACCGGGTTGAAAATGGAACCATCATATCTAAGTCTCCATTTACCCTCTTTTAGCTCTTCATAATCCAGGCCGGCAATGCTCAATGGATTACTATCATAGGGGGCTTCTAACTTAATTCCAGCCACCATATCTGGAGACATTAAAAAGAAAAACATGGATTTTTCCTTTTTGTTGATTTTGTTTCCAATGCGCATGAAGGCAGTTAAATCATTATTTTTATCATGAAAATTAAAGTAATAGCTCTCATTCCATTCCGGGTGTTTTTTCAGATTTTCCAGATCAAAATTCATAATCCTGACTCCTCATCAGTTTCTGGGGGTTGATTATTTTTTTGAGCAATTTAAAATTTATTCAGGGTCTATAAACCACTCCCTCATTACCATCCACTATTAATTTTTCACCTGTCTTAAAAATTTCGGTGGCTCCTTTAACTGCAGTGACTGCAGGTATCCGGTACTCACGTGAAATAACGGCTCCATGGGATAGGATGCCACCAGTTTCTGTGATAAGGCCGCCCACCTTTGAGAACACTGCAGTCCAGGCAGGGTCAGTGTTACTGGTGATGAGAATTTCATTTTCTTCCAGTTGTGATAGTTCCTCAATGGATTCCACCACCCGGGCAGTGCCGGTGAAGGTTCCGGGGCTGGCTGCCGCACCGTAAACTGCATTTTGATGGTCCTCAGTGACTGTGTCATCAAATTCAATCCCGTTTTTAATAAATTTTGGGGGTAGGGATGATTTAAAGCGGTGAAATTCTTTTTTCCTTTCCAGAATCATATCCCCCACTTCTGAAGGGATGTTTTCATTTTCAAGGGAATTATTTTGATTTATATTTTCTGCTGAACCCCCTGGAAGATTTTTTGGATTGAAGAGGGTGAATAATTCTTTTTCGTATAAGAAGAACACGTCATCGACTTTTTGGAGAATATTCCTCTCCACCAGTCTCTTTCCCATCTCCCGGAGCATCAATCTCTGACGGAAAAGGAGATGGTCCAGGTAGAATCTCTGATTTTCCCGGAATGTCAGGTAGGTCTGAGCTAATTTCAGAACAATCCTGAATACTTTTTCCTTGAAAAATCCGGCTCTAAGTTTTTTTATTCTATTTGAAACTTCTTTTTCGGTTTTCAACCTGTTTTCTTGGCTTTCTAATTCTTTTTTTCTCAGGTCTAAATCTGAGGATGATAATAATTTAACCACTTCCAACACATAGGCCGGGTCTTCCCTCCAGCGGGGGTATAATATTTCACGGGTATTAGAACGGTGTCCATAGTCAGAAATAAACAAATCAAATTCTTCTCTAAATTGGGGATGGGAAGAGATTAATTCATAAATCTGGGATGCACTCAGGGAGCGGATGTCCTTTATTGAATTTACTTTTTGCAATAGTTCATGATCTTCCTTTAAAAGTTTGGCCAGGTCAGAAAATCGGATATTCATTTCCACAGTTTTATTATCATCTAATCCGGAAATTAAACCAGCATAAAGGGATCCATCATTATCATCCAGCCATTTCACCAGCCAGTTTTTAACCATGAGGTTGGTGGCAATGGAATGAGAAACCATACCGTATCTGATCAGCCGGTAATGCTTAATCCCCCTGGTTTCAATATCATCATAGAGTTCTAAAAGCTCCTCATCACTCAGTGCCTTTAAATTGGTTTTGTCGAATGATTCACATTTTTCCATGAAACCTTCTGCCCATTTTCGGTAGGCTTTATCTGTGCGGTGCATCATACCATCCGGGTCCCGGATAGCCACTAAAAACTGGGAGAGTAAGGTTTTGTGCAGTATGGAAGGGTAATGGGATATGCGCTCCTGATCTTCCAGGGGAAAGTAGTTCAATAACTCTTTGGACCGGGCGAATTTAGGGTAATATGAAAAGGCTTTTTCCAGGACCCAGCTGTTGAAGTAAACCCGTGATTTATGAAGTTTTAAGAGTGGGGTGTCAGTTATTTCTTTATAACCCATAATCCTGGCACCTTCGTGGTTCACATAATCAGTGAGCATTTTACCCATAACATCATAAAAGAGGGGTGTGGTGGCATCAGCCCAGTATTCATCCCCGTAAGCCCGTGTCCATAAAATATCATCGTCATCCTTACTGAAATCATCGGTGAGGGTGGTTACAGGGCGTGATTGGAGTATGAAAATTTTGCAGGGTTTTGGTTTTTTTATTCCCACTCCTGACGGATTATATTCACCTTCAAGGGCCCATTCAATGTCCTGGGGCACTCCAAAGAATTCTTCAAGCTTGATTGCAATATCCAGCAGTTCTTTGAGGATTTCGTTATTGAGAGTTGGGGTTTTCCTTTTTTCTTCATCAATATTAATTAAAGTATTTTCACCGTTGATTAGGAAGTATCCTTTCTTTTTGGTTTTGATGGTTTTTTCCTTCAATGTTCCGTCTCTTTCTAGGACATAAATGTCTGGTGTGACTATTCCCGAGGCAATGGCTTCACCAAGGCCCCAAGTGGATTCAATTACAATTTCATCAGTCCCGTTCACCGGGTTGGCAGTGAAGGTCACCCCACTGATCTGGGCATTGACCATTTTCTGAACCAGAACTGCTATCCCTGCAGCAGTCAGTTCGGTGTCCAGATGTCCGATGGAAGAATCGTGCCTGTATTTAACCGCACGATCAGTCCAGTAGGAAGCCCAGCAATCAACAACTTTATCCAGAATATCCTCTTTTTTTATATTCAGAAAACTGTCCAGTTGCCCGGCGAAACTGGCATCTTCCAGGTCCTCAGCCACTGCGGATGATCTTACTGCATAGTATCCTTCAGGAAGGGCTTTTATTTCTTCCTGGAGTTCTGAGTACAATTCATGAGGTAATTCTTCTTTCTTAATAAGGTCTCTTATGGAAGAACACCCTCTGGAGATGGAATTTTCGCTTTCAAAGTTAATAGAGTCCAGTATCTCTGATATCTTAGTTTCTAATTCATTTTTAATAAAAAGGTCGTAGGCATCTACCGAAACAACCAGTGCTGGAGGAATTTCAAAGCCGGATCTTAACATTTTTGCCAGGTTCAGGGCTTTCCCACCCCCTCTTTCCAGGGTAAGATCCTGATCTTTGAGATCTAACACGTATTTACTTTTAACTTCCATAGTATCATTATCCAGGGATAATCAAAAAAATGCAATTAAAGGAACAGATTCTATATTAATTAATCATGAATAATTTAGATATATACTTTAACTCTGGGATTGATAATCTGGGTTTAATCTTCAATTTTAACATTTCATTATATTCAGAAAATATGCTGATTTTAAAGTTTATTGAAGAAGAATAACTTCTATGCTCATCCAGAGTATTATCTTATAAGTTATTTCAAAATTAATGGGGAGGACTGTTTATATATTATTCAAATTTGTTCATCATCTTTTTTTTTTAACCAGAAGGAGACATATTAAGCAAAAAAATATTTTTTACTAGCCTCTTCAACCCTCTAATAACTTTACAGTCCCTTTATTTCTCTTTAAATCAGCAGTTAATGAATAGGGAATAATCGTCCTATAATGAAACTAAATAGTCTTGAATCTCGTACATGGCTTTTTCTGATATTTGGAAATCCCATATTTCTCTTTGAACCTCGTGATTTTTTGTCGGATCCCATAAACCTTTAGGTATTGTTCGTCTGTTGAGGGTAAGGTAATCCCAGTAGTATTCTAAAACAGGATAGTCATAGCGGAAACTAAAGTGGAAAGTTTCTTTTTTAGAAAAAAGGGATTTTTTGGTATAGAAACTGTGATCATATATCTTATCCCGGTCATATTCTGTGAAAAAACCAGTTTGCGCAGTTCCCCACACATCATGAGAATGCATACTTCCTCCAGATTTTTTGGAGTAGACTCGCAGGGTTTCATCTTTAAATACCAAATCTACATGTGGCAACATGATCAGCTTATTTACACCTTTAAAGTTCTCAAGACAGAGGGGGCAGAATTCTTGACCTCCAATACTTCGGTAGCGGCAGTTGAAACAGAAATTCAGGGCACTGGCTTCAAATATTTTCTCGGGAGGTTTAACCACTCTTCTATCAAGGACTTCTAATAGGATGAAAATTCCAACCATCAGCAAACCTACGATTACAGCGTAGGTCCATGAAAAAACAAAAACTTTATGGGATATTAGAAGGCCTGCTACCACGGGGATGATTATTATTAAAAAAGCCACTTTGTTTTCAAGATTTTCCATTTTTCTTGAGGAATCATCATATCCCTTTTTCTCCAAATCTTCCAGATAATCATCATATTCCCCGTAAAAATAAAAGTTTCTGTCTTCACATAGTTCCGTGTCGATTAATGCAAATCTAATCCCACAATTTGTGCATTCTACCGCATATTTATCATTCAGGGCACCACATTTCGGACATTGGAAATCGGCCATATACAACCCCCCATACTAATATGGGGCGCTCTAATTAAATAAAAATTTTGGAATCTTATGGTAACAGTTTAGGTTTAATGAGTTAAAGTGCTTAAATTGGTTGATAAGGGGTATAAGTTGAGATTGGAAATTGAGAAGTTCAATCATAATATAGTCTGATTTTGCCCTTTGTACCGGTCTTCCCAGCCTCTCCATGTCCTTATTTCAATCCTAAAATAGTCTGATTTTGGCGATATTGAAAAAGCAGAAGGGGTTGATCTCGATGTCATATTTCAATCCTAAAATAGTCTGATTTTGGCTCAATCCCATTCCCAGTGTGTTTTAAACTGTATGTTCATTTCAATCCTAAAATAGTCTGATTTTGGCGATATTGAAAAAGCAGAAGGGGTTGATCTCGATGTCATATTTCAATCCTAAAATAGTCTGATTTTGGCCATAACATAATCACCTTATTATGTATCGTACCCAATATTTCAATCCTAAAATAGTCTGATTTTGGCTTTGAATTAGAAGGGAAAAGATTTGTTGTTTTCACATTTCAATCCTAAAATAGTCTGATTTTGGCGTTATTGAAGAGCATTGTCAGTTGGCCTGTAACATCCAATTTCAATCCTAAAATAGTCTGATTTTGGCATTCACACCCATAATGATCAACTCATATGCTAGTTAATTTCAATCCTAAAATAGTCTGATTTTGGCGGCTTTGCTTTGCAGAGTGAACCCATAGACTTCCAGAATTTCAATCCTAAAATAGTCTGATTTTGGCTAAAATATCATCTATTCTTTTCTTTTTACCCTCTAAATTTCAATCCTAAAATAGTCTGATTTTGGCCTCCTTTGCAGATATCATGCACTACTACATACGCAAATTTCAATCCTAAAATAGTCTGATTTTGGCTGATCCATTCGTTTAGACACATCACCCTCAAAATCATTTCAATCCTAAAATAGTCTGATTTTGGCGCCCTCCTAAACGTCCTAATAAAAAGATGAAAGTAGATTTCAATCCTAAAATAGTCTGATTTTGGCGGTATCCTTGATAACTTTCCTCTCCTGTGATGGTGAATTTCAATCCTAAAATAGTCTGATTTTGGCAACTCCTTCTCATACCGCCGCCTCAACTGAATATTCATTTCAATCCTAAAATAGTCTGATTTTGGCCTGCCCATTGCCAATCACCAGTCCCAGTAACTGCAACATTTCAATCCTAAAATAGTCTGATTTTGGCCACTGCTGGCACTGGCTGATTCCATTGCAATAACATATTTCAATCCTAAAATAGTCTGATTTTGGCTCTAATGCCCATATAGCTTTTCCACTGCTGGCACATTTCAATCCTAAAATAGTCTGATTTTGGCCTTCGAATTCTATGTGGCGTTTGCCGTTGATGATGAATTTCAATCCTAAAATAGTCTGATTTTGGCATCAGCAAACCATTACCACAATAATCTACTATCCCAATTTCAATCCTAAAATAGTCTGATTTTGGCGAAGGTGTGAAGGTCAATGCAACCACCGTATCATCATTTCAATCCTAAAATAGTCTGATTTTGGCTAATTCTTCCAACCACCACGCTGCACATAAGCCGTAATTTCAATCCTAAAATAGTCTGATTTTGGCCCCCTACAACACAATGGGGGGATATAAAAGGGAAAAATTTCAATCCTAAAATAGTCTGATTTTGGCAAATAGGATAACAAGGAATATTATATTCAAAAATTAATTTCAATCCTAAAATAGTCTGATTTTGGCTTATCCCAATCCCTCCCCACAAAAAAATAAACAAAATTTCAATCCTAAAATAGTCTGATTTTGGCTGCTTTGGTTGGGGGTATGAATTTTACGGGAAGTAATATTTCAATCCTAAAATAGTCTGATTTTGGCCTTTTGCTTTAAACCCTTTCACACCGAAGATTTCCACATTTCAATCCTAAAATAGTCTGATTTTGGCTATAGAAATCTAAATAGATTTCTACTCAGCCATTTCGATTTCAATCCTAAAATAGTCTGATTTTGGCTCCATGCCATGTTAAATCACCTCTTTTAGTAATATTATTTCAATCCTAAAATAGTCTGATTTTGGCTTGACACAGGGACATCAACAGCGTCTAATTACACATTTCAATCCTAAAATAGTCTGATTTTGGCGACGAGTATTGCAACTACGAGTTTCACAGCAACCGGATTTCAATCCTAAAATAGTCTGATTTTGGCGGGAAACAAACGCAGCATGGGTTTAAAAAAAAGTTATTTCAATCCTAAAATAGTCTGATTTTGGCGTTTAAAAGTCGTAACACCCGGTAACAACACAGGGGAATTTCAATCCTAAAATAGTCTGATTTTGGCCCACTAAAATTTTTTTTAATTTTTTTATAAAATGATATTTCAATCCTAAAATAGTCTGATTTTGGCGAATTTAGTTTGGAAGACCCTTTGCCTCATGAGGTATTTCAATCCTAAAATAGTCTGATTTTGGCGTAACCTATATCCCTGAAGGGATAGTAGAGGAATGTCATTTCAATCCTAAAATAGTCTGATTTTGGCAGTATTCATAATTAACTTCGCAATTTTCCAATCATTATTTCAATCCTAAAATAGTCTGATTTTGGCCACTTAACACCAACAACCGACCAGATGCGGGATAATGTATTTCAATCCTAAAATAGTCTGATTTTGGCCTTCTATCTGAGTTTCGTAATGAGAGACCTGTTGATATTTCAATCCTAAAATAGTCTGATTTTGGCCCCCTCACTTAACAATGACAGTAAAAGATTCTACAATTTCAATCCTAAAATAGTCTGATTTTGGCGTATTTTAGATGAATATGAAAAGGAGGAATGTTAAAATTTCAATCCTAAAATAGTCTGATTTTGGCTAATCTGTTTCAAGAGAATAATATCTTCAGGAGTGGATTTCAATCCTAAAATAGTCTGATTTTGGCTTGAAACCGTAACCCAAAAGCATGAATCCATGTATATTTCAATCCTAAAATAGTCTGATTTTGGCGTCAGTCGAGTATGTTGAGCCACCGTATGCCCAGTCGATTTCAATCCTAAAATAGTCTGATTTTGGCTTGTTCCACCCAGCGTCCAGGAAAGGGGGTACGCTGATTTCAATCCTAAAATAGTCTGATTTTGGCCCAACCATATAATTATATTTTTAATGTAATGGGTTAAATTTCAATCCTAAAATAGTCTGATTTTGGCCAGGATTACCAGTTAATATGCGCCCATCCTCAAATAAATTTCAATCCTAAAATAGTCTGATTTTGGCGCATACTGTATCCCGCATGAACCCCAACATTCACTGATTTCAATCCTAAAATAGTCTGATTTTGGCGTGGGGGCTTGTGCCATACACCACATAGATAGCATGATTTCAATCCTAAAATAGTCTGATTTTGGCATGAGTGAAATAGTTATTGATCTTTCAAATGAAGGAATTTCAATCCTAAAATAGTCTGATTTTGGCTTAGTTAGAGTTGTGGTTTTCAAGATATTAGATTCATTTCAATCCTAAAATAGTCTGATTTTGGCTGGGGATGTCGAACTTGTTCATCTTGTTTCTTTTAAATTTCAATCCTAAAATAGTCTGATTTTGGCGATTATATATCAAATATAAAATTTTAGATATAATAATTTCAATCCTAAAATAGTCTGATTTTGGCTTGTTATGTAATCACAGTCAGTACACCGGTACATATCATTTCAATCCTAAAATAGTCTGATTTTGGCTTTTAGTAAATCCATAATTATTAGTAGTTGTATATAAATTTCAATCCTAAAATAGTCTGATTTTGGCAGATGCGTGGTCCCCACAGTACTCACACTCAAACCGATTTCAATCCTAAAATAGTCTGATTTTGGCTAAAAAATCCATCTTTATGGTTAAGATGTGGTGTTTAATTTCAATCCTAAAATAGTCTGATTTTGGCTAATTATTGATTAGATGTAACATTAAATTATTGTACATTTCAATCCTAAAATAGTCTGATTTTGGCCCGTTTTCGTATTTGTTGTAGATTTTTAGGATTTTATATTTCAATCCTAAAATAGTCTGATTTTGGCTCCTAGCATAATATCACCATCTTATCCTATGTTTTTATTTCAATCCTAAAATAGTCTGATTTTGGCTCTAAAATTTTATATTTGATATATAATCCTAGTATATATTTCAATCCTAAAATAGTCTGATTTTGGCGAGCTGGTTTAGTTCCATAATCTAGAATTCCAGATGTATTTCAATCCTAAAATAGTCTGATTTTGGCGGAGTTTCCCATTCATCACCCATAACTATCAACTCCTATTTCAATCCTAAAATAGTCTGATTTTGGCGGTTTGTGTTTTGTCTGAACCACCATAATATCCATATTTCAATCCTAAAATAGTCTGATTTTGGCATAATCCCGATGGAGCTGGCTTTATGTTCCGTGTAAAATTTCAATCCTAAAATAGTCTGATTTTGGCTTAATTCACCTATTTTAACATTCAATACATCTACATTATTTCAATCCTAAAATAGTCTGATTTTGGCAAACTACACCCAAAAAAACAACATAAAACTAAAAACAATTTCAATCCTAAAATAGTCTGATTTTGGCAAATATGGTTAAAAAATCCATCTTTACTAGTGTGATGATTTCAATCCTAAAATAGTCTGATTTTGGCTTGTAAATAAATCCTTGGCGAATAGCCCAATCTTCTATTTCAATCCTAAAATAGTCTGATTTTGGCTTTTTAATTTTAATATATTATCCGTGCTTAAAAGAATTTCAATCCTAAAATAGTCTGATTTTGGCGGTGTTCTTTATAGCAATTCTGGCCGTTGGGTCCCATTTCAATCCTAAAATAGTCTGATTTTGGCTTAAATGCAGTAGTTACTATTTATGCGTGGAGTAAATTTCAATCCTAAAATAGTCTGATTTTGGCAAGCCGTTGGACGCCCATGTCTGTGTTCTAATAAAATTTCAATCCTAAAATAGTCTGATTTTGGCGGCTTGGATGATATTACAGCACTGACTAACCATTTGATTTCAATCCTAAAATAGTCTGATTTTGGCACAGCACCGTCCTCTATACTGAATATAGACACGAAATTTCAATCCTAAAATAGTCTGATTTTGGCGATAAACAGTTTGCTGTGTTGCGGGGAGATTAGCACATTTCAATCCTAAAATAGTCTGATTTTGGCTTAGACTCAAAGAAAGTATATCACTTCCTCTTTGACGGATTTCAATCCTAAAATAGTCTGATTTTGGCTCCTGTTTAGTGTTCCAATTACCACAAAACCGGTTTGATTTCAATCCTAAAATAGTCTGATTTTGGCTATAAACCAGTTATTCGCCCAGTACATCCGTTTCAGATTTCAATCCTAAAATAGTCTGATTTTGGCGCCACCAGGACCAGCACCAGCACCAAGACATGAACCAATTTCAATCCTAAAATAGTCTGATTTTGGCCGAGTTCATTTATAAGCAATTATTATTATTAACATTTATTTCAATCCTAAAATAGTCTGATTTTGGCCTTAAAGTAATAAAAATGTATGGAGTTGATTAGTATATTTCAATCCTAAAATAGTCTGATTTTGGCGGAGTGTTTTGTCGGGGCTGGAGCTATTCACAGTGATTTCAATCCTAAAATAGTCTGATTTTGGCTTACCATCCCTTGACTAACATAAGTTCCATCGCATATTTCAATCCTAAAATAGTCTGATTTTGGCACCCATATCACTTATGGGTCCCTCTTCTTCCCATTCAATTTCAATCCTAAAATAGTCTGATTTTGGCCCTAAAAAATGAACATACTATAGAATTTAGACTACCACATTTCAATCCTAAAATAGTCTGATTTTGGCTAAAAGGGTGAGGGTTATATTAGAACCCCCACACATTATTTCAATCCTAAAATAGTCTGATTTTGGCTGGCACGGATAGCACCAGCTGCTGTTACGGTGAACTCCATTTCAATCCTAAAATAGTCTGATTTTGGCGTGTTTCAGCACTCTGGGTTGTTCCACCCAAAGTCCATTTCAATCCTAAAATAGTCTGATTTTGGCTTTTTCATTATGAAAGCCCTGCCAGAGTTTTGAATTATTTCAATCCTAAAATAGTCTGATTTTGGCGGCAAGGTGAGTAATACTATCAATCGTATTCATATATTTCAATCCTAAAATAGTCTGATTTTGGCACCCTACAAATCAGACACGCTCAAACTATTTACGGAATTTCAATCCTAAAATAGTCTGATTTTGGCCGCATCTGGGTCTGCGTCTGGGTCGCCTGTGATGATTTCAATCCTAAAATAGTCTGATTTTGGCTAATAACTTAAATGGAGAATATGTTGATATTAGAAGATTTCAATCCTAAAATAGTCTGATTTTGGCTAACTGGTATATGGTTGGAACTTCAAAATTCTTAACATTTCAATCCTAAAATAGTCTGATTTTGGCGATGCGTGATAATGTTGGTGTGTTTGTGGATGAGGTTATTTCAATCCTAAAATAGTCTGATTTTGGCCACCCCCAAATCTACTCCTGTTTTAAGTGCTGCTGCATTTCAATCCTAAAATAGTCTGATTTTGGCTCTGGTGCTGTTGCTGTTGCTGTTGCTATGCTGTTCATTTCAATCCTAAAATAGTCTGATTTTGGCCTTCGGAACATCTTCAGAACATCTTCAGAACATCTTCATTTCAATCCTAAAATAGTCTGATTTTGGCCTACACCAATAAGCTACACCAATAAGCTACACCAACATTTCAATCCTAAAATAGTCTGATTTTGGCTTTAAACCAGCTTATTATTTCTTCGATATCACTATATTTCAATCCTAAAATAGTCTGATTTTGGCTTGTTGCAGACTCCTTCATTTGATGAAGTAACGGCATTTCAATCCTAAAATAGTCTGATTTTGGCGCATCTAAAACAAAGA
This sequence comes from Methanobacteriaceae archaeon, assembly GCA_013403005.1. NCBI lineage: Archaea > Methanobacteriati > Methanobacteriota > Methanobacteria > Methanobacteriales > Methanobacteriaceae > Methanobacteriaceae archaeon. The sequence continues at coordinate 296,825 of JACBOA010000001.1, forward strand.
CTAGAGCATTATACACTGCTATTTCAATCCTAAAATAGTCTGATTTTGGCTTCCTCGAGCATAGTGGTATGTTACTTGAGAAATAATTTCAATCCTAAAATAGTCTGATTTTGGCTTCCCACAACTGAGGAAACTTTTGTAGAGAGTAAGAATTTCAATCCTAAAATAGTCTGATTTTGGCTTTATCGTGTCAATTGTGGGGCGTGTCATTGTCATGATTTCAATCCTAAAATAGTCTGATTTTGGCAAGGACCAGGCCCAAATCGCAGATAAAAGCAACTTTATTTCAATCCTAAAATAGTCTGATTTTGGCTGGCCGGAAATATGCCCTATTCCTCTAAATGCATACTATCCTTTGGCCTCTGAACTACTTAAAAATGTCGATTGTAAATTCACTAATTCTTTTATAAGGATCAACGACTCACAGAATACAAATTTTTAAAGAAAAAAATATATTCTAAATAGTCAAATTACTTATTTACATTTCGGATGAGGGATATATTTTTAAAAAATATAAGAAATCTATTTTAAACAAATTTAACTAAAAAATAACAATAAGTTAGTTTAATCGGGCTTGTTAAGTTCTAATGATAAACGATCGTTTATAATACCTTAAAAAACCAAAATGAAATGTTTTAAATATTTGAAAATTAATTTAAAGCCATTAAATTATATTATGCCGTCTATGGGTGATTTTTCAACTCCTAAAACTTTTCTATTGAAAGCATCCTCAGTTCTAAACTGATATATTATCACAGAATCAGTATCTTTTTCTATAATTTCCAGCAAGCCTGTCTTTATTTCTTCAAGCTCACTTTTAGTTACCTCTCCCTCAAAAACTGAATTTTGAATCCAGTAAAGGTGTTTCCTGAGAAATCCTTTGACTTTATTCACTCGATCAACATTTATATCATAGACAATAATCACATACATCTGATCATCTTCTCAAAATCTGTCCTTACCACCACATCACAAATGGTTTGTATTCCTTGGAACCTAAAAGATGTTTTATGAGTTTATAAGCCTCAAGCCGTATCAGTCTTTTGTATGAAACCTTCCGGTTAAGTTCTCGATGCTTAATGGTATTTTTAAGTCTTTCATCATATTGCTTTATGAAAGTTTTCCTTCCCTTATCATTTAAAAGACAGTAATCAAGGTCTTTTTCAAAGTCAGCCTCATTTAGCATCTTCTTATTCACGAGATAGAAAATTAGCCTATCCACCAGGATTGGTTTGAAAATCTCGCTTAAATCAAGTGCCAGGGAAAATCTGCGTTCAGAGGGCTCATGAAGATAACTAATGGTGGGGTTGAGTTGAGTATTGTAAATCTCGGATAATACTGTAGAATAGAGCATGGAGTTTCCAAAGCTTATAAGTGCATTTATCATATTTTTTGGAGGTCTTTTTTCTCTTTTATCGAAATTAAAACTTTCAGGGAGAATTTCATTCATTTTCTTATAATAATCAGCACGTATTCTGCCTTCTACATTCATTACTTCCGTTGTCCTTCTGCAGCCATCTAAATCATCTAATATTGTGTTTATCTGGTTTTCAAGGTTGTAATATTTCAAAACCTTTTCCATGTTCTTTGCAGCGCCTTCCACGAACTTTTTAGCTATAAAAATTCTCCTCTCATCGTGCAAGTAATGTTCAGCTTGTTTTATAATCAGATCCCCGGATAACAGCTTTTCTCTTGGATAGAAACTCCCATCATAATAGCCGTAATAATTGAAGAAATGAACTGGTATTCCCTCTTTGGCTAGAAGATGCATTGCCTGGGATGAGAAAGTTAATGAACCATAGGCATAAATTGAATAAATTTTGTTAATTGGAATGGGCTTCTTGCCATCTTTATTCACAAAGTAAACTGTGTTCTCCCTTCTTTTAAGCAACCCATCTGACAGCAAATAATAGTTCTTCTTCATAGCCCACCAATCCTATAAAATGATCCTTCATGAGTATTTTTTACAACCTATTCTTTCACACCCAACAAAACTCAAAATATGCACATCTCCGGCAAATCTTCATCTTTTCAGGCTTTGGAGGGTCATTATTAATGATATTGACTATTTCTTTGATTATGTTTTTTAGTTCCTTCTCCTTAGATTCATCTAAATCTATACATGTTTTCTTTCTTATTTTAGGATAGTTGATTATACCTTTAATGTTTCTAATGCCCTTTTCATGTTTTAGGTAGTACATATAATAGAGAAGCTGGTATTCATGAGCTTTTTGCATTTTACTGCTCTTTTTAACCTCATGAAGCTCGAGATGTTCCCTTTTTTTAATAAAATCAACAGCTATTAAATTATCGATTGTGTACTCTTTTTCATTATTGTAGCTTTTCTGGTGGAGCAATTTTCCAAGGGATACAAGATCTGATTCATGTTCCATCTGGATGTGGTGAGAAAAAAGCCATAGTTTCATCTTGCAGATGAAATAATAATTTATTTGAGTTCCAATTATCCTGAGTTCTTTTTCGGAGTCTGAAAGCATTTTAATCTCTTTTAATGAATTCTTATAATATTATCAACTTTATCAAAGTCAGAATCAAACGAAACCATTCTTTCTATTTGCAGATCTCTCATTATTTCTATAGAAACCGAATCTGCAAAGGATAATGTTCCATCGTACTTGAGAAAAGTATTCATAGAATTGAAACTTAGCTCTTTATCTACATAACGAACTTCATGATTATCTAAAATATAATTAAAAAGTTTTAGCCCTGTTTTACCACCGAAAAGACTTCCAACTAGTGTTACAGATTCTGATAAAATCAGCTCTGAAGTGATTTTTTCTTCATTTCTAATTATTGGAAGAATTTCACCAGCTTTTTCGTGCCACTGATCCTTTTTATTGATGGCCGCGATAAAAAAAGAGGAATCAATGAATATCAAAGCTTTTCTCCTTTTTGTACTTTCTTTTTAAGCTCCACAGCATCGGTTTCTGGCCCATCCTCAATCCCAAAAATGTCGTCTATGGTTACTTTCTTTCGAAATCTGACCTCTGCCCCTTCTTTGGTGGGTTTCCATTCTAAAATGTCTCCAGGGCCAACATCAAACTTTTTTCGTATATCGGATGGAACTACAGTTTGAAAGCCCTTTGAAATTTTAGTTTCTGAAGTCATGTTCATCACTATTTGAAATCTTGTTTTTCAAAGTATTTATAATTTTCAAA